>JAOAQY010000159.1 GCA_025210965.1 Tissierellales bacterium | reverse complement strand
GGTGAATAAAAAGTTAGTAGTTTTTAACTAAAGATTAAATTATAATTTGCAAGCATACTATGTTTAGTTCAAACTTTGAGAAAGTGGTTTGATTAAATAAATAGTGTGCTTGTTTTTTGGTGAAATTTAACACAAATAGAATCTTGATTTGTCATCAAATCTACACTTTTTTTTATTGATTCGTGGTATAATTAAGGTTGATTAAAAGTTATGTAAGTGAAAAAGGAGGATTTAAAATTGAAGAAATTATATAGCCTGCTATTGTGTTTAGTTTTAATTTTGGGCATTTCAAATAGTATATTGGCAGTAGAAAACTCGGAAAACAATTTTGTTGAAGTGTTAAGTGAAAAAGGGATTATTTCAGGATATGAAGATGGGACGTTTGGACTAGACCAGGAGATTACTAGAGCTGAATTTGCAGCGATAGCGGTTCGTATGCTTGACCTAGAAGGGCTTGCAAAAAGTTCAAGCTATAATAGTAATTTTAAAGATGTAGAAGCGGGTAGATGGTATACGGGTTATGTGAATGTAGCTGCGGGAAAGGGCCTTTTGAAGGGATATAACGATAAAACGTTTAGACCAGAAAAGAAAATTACATTAGCTGAAGCAGTTACTATAGTTGTTAGAATTGTTGATGGAGAAATAACAGTTGGAAATTGGCCTACAAATTATTTAGTTAGAGCTTCTGACCTTGGGATTTTTGAAGATGTCAGAATGAGTGAAGCGAAGGCTCCGGCGAAAAGAGAAACTGTATTTAGACTGGTATATAATGGTTTATTCCATCAATCAGAGGATGGAGAAGTTAAATCGACGGTAGTTAAAGGTCTTGTTATAGAAAACGATAGGGTTGAGAGTATAGATTCAGGTAAATTAGTAATAGAGTTGATCCAAAGTATTGGAGAAGCTAGGAAATCACCAAAAGGTGGTACGCAATTTGAGTATATACTTAAAGAAAATGAAGATCCAGAGGTTTTTCTTGGGAAAGTAGTTGAAGTAGATTTTTTAGGTGACAGTATAAAATCTATAAGAATAGACCCAGAGTATGATTATTTAACTGGGAAAGTAGAAGATATAAGTAAAAATTCTATAACGATAAATGATAGAAAATATACTGTTCAAAAAGAAGATAGATTTGGTAATCAGACTTCAAATAGAATTTATCAAGTGTATGTAAATAGTGAAGATATATCATATGTTGATTTTGTTGATTATGAATCTGTAGATTTTGCAAAAGTAACGGTATCAAATGGTAAAGTAATGTTTATTGATGCTTATGATATTGATGAAATTGGACCAATAGATTCAGTGAGAAATGGCAGTATGAGAGTGAGAGATGATAGAAGAGGCGGAATCAAAGATGCAGTAGAGCTAGAAGATATTTTTGTGCTTTCATTTGAGAAAAATGGTGATTATTATGATTTGAAAAGAGGGAAAGCTTCTAACGTTAAAGCTGGTGATATGGCTTATTATGATGAAGGAGAATTTGCAATAATAGATCATCAAGCCCAAATTTTAGGAAAGCTGGAGAAGATAAGTATAAGCAAGAAGAAAATCATAGTTAATGGTAAAGAATATGAATTAAGTTTTGAAGATGAACCTATCGGTAATTGTATTTATTCTGAAAATGGAGTTCAATATGAAACTTTAGAAGAAAATAATTTCCATAAGGTTATAGATGATAGTTTTGATAAGCAAGTAACCATAAATTTGGATATATATGGTAAAGTACAGATGATTACAGCGGGTATAGAGTATGATACAGGAGTGTTTGCTTTAGTAAAAGATATTTTTGTAGATGAAGTAGTTGTTAAGGATTCGAACAATTCGAAGAGAACGTATGATATTGATTTAGATACTGAGTATTATAAGGTAAAACTTGAAGAGTTATACGATAGCGATAATTTTGAAAAAATGGAGGGAACGCCTTCAGAGAATATTAGAGAGTTGAGAAAATTAATAAAGGATGCAGAGAAAGATGCTCTTGTTTACCTACAATTAAAAGGGAATATAATCACAGAGTTGACATTTGTAGATATGGATGAGGCTTGGTTTAGAACTAAAAGAGCAAAAGATGATTATATATTAGTTCAGGATCCAGTTAACGAAAAATACTATGAGTTTGATGAATATGATTTTGTTGACACAAGAGTAGTAGTATTGGGTACAGATTTGCAGGGAATGACACCAGAGTATTTTCTCAAAAAATATGCTGTTAGTGAGAAGTATCCTTTAAGTGCAGCATTGATACCTTATAAAAATGTTAGCAATAGAGTCCGATATCTATTTGCTAAACCTAGTGGTAATTCTGATGGAGCAAGAACAAAAGAAATTATCAGAAAGATTGTAGATATTGATTTAAATGATGATGCTGATTATATAGAACTTGAGAGTTCGGATGATGTCAAGAGAGTACACAAGATAGCTGATTCTAGAGTTGCTAAAATGGCAGCAGAAAAGGAATTGGAAGTTGGAGACATTGTACTTGGAAATGTAATATATAATGATGCAAAAGACATAGTAAAAGCAAAAGTTTTGATTGAAGGAGATACTGATTATGTCTATAAAGTGTTGGATGTAGATAAGAACAACATTACTCTTGGATTTGGAGAAGATACAGATACTCCAGTTAATAAATTTGATGATGATAACCAGTTTGAAGTTGAATTTAGTTCAGAGCACGAAGCTTTTGGAGATATAGAAGCGGGTAATTTTGTTTCAATTCACTATGATGAAGATCAAAAAGTTGATGCAATAGTTGAAATGGAGGAACCAGATAAGCTTGCTGAAGGTGGAAAAACTTATTTTGCAGAAGTTAGAATATCTAATTTTATGTTTAATTTGCAAAAGATAGTTGTTCAATCAGCTCCAGTTGGGAAGTATTATAGATTAAAGAGAATGAACGAAGATTTTTTCAGAGAATATGGTGAAGCGCAGAACTATGATGCTCGTGATGATGAGGACTATGTGAAAATATACCTATATGACGACGAAAAAGAAGCTATTGGAGAAATAGAGGTAAGAATTGACAAAAATAGTGAAAAAACGTATCCGATAGAAATGTATGAATAGAAATTGGAGTAAAAACACCTAGGATGTGACGCCTGGGTGTTTTTTTTGTGAAAATTTGATGACAATACGAAAATAAGATAAAAAACTAATAAATTTGTGCTACAATGGAGTTGATATAGTTTTTATCAGTGGAGGAATAGTTATGAAAAAAATTGTAAGTATGTTTTGTTGCTTATTATTACTGATAAGTGTGTCTGCAAAGGCGGATGAATGGATAGACTATGGTAATGTTGAAAATGTAGACTTAAATTACGTTTGGAAAGTTGAGTTCAACAATAATGTTGGAGATTCTCAAATAGAACACATAGAGCTCAATAATTTCCAAAGATCTGTTGATTTTGATATTTCTTATTTTGAAAATGTGGCAAAAATTGATGCGTTAAAACCATATTTGCCAGGAGTTGAATACATCATGAAACTTCATTTAAATGATAATAAGAAGTATAGATTGAAATTTACTGCAACAAAGAGTCATGATGGCGAAGGGCTTATTCATTTTTTGGACTTAAAAAATGGAAGAGCTGTATTGTTTCAGATGCCGGATGGACAAAATGTTTTGTTGGACACTGGCTCGAAGGCAGATTCGAAAGACGTTTTGAAATACATGAAAAACTTAGGAATAAAGCAGTTAGATGTTTTAATGCTCAGTGACGAAGATCCTAAATTTTCGGGCGGAGCAGTTAATATAATGGAATCTGTACCGGCAAAGAGGATATTAATAGGAAACTTTAAAAAAGGAACAGGTCATATTAGTGATTTAAAAGGATGGGCAATTTCTAGGAATTTAGAAGTTGAAAGATATTCTAGAGGAGATGTTTTTAGTTTCGAAGATGCTAAATTAAAGATACTTAAAGGGACTGATGGTTCTGGAAATAATAGTTCTGTTTTATTGTATTCTCAAGGGAATATGCAGAGTCTTATTTTTGGTTTGATGAATGAAGCAGGAATTAAAGAATTATTAGAAAGGCATGAATTCAGATCGATAGAAACTGTAAGTATCGTAGAAGATTATATTTCTGAAAATGAGATGAGTTTTATAAAAAGTATTGGTGCTAAATACTTAGTTTTACAATCTAGTTATTATGATATTGTTGGAGGTATAGATGTTCAAAGTTTAGATAGACTATTTGAAGAGTATATAGTTATGTATAGACCTGATATAATGGGAAGTGTCGTAACAAGAACGAAAGGAAACAGATTTAGCTGGATGCCTCAACCATGGTTACCACATTTATCAAGAGGGAAAACTTGGAATTCAAAAATTGTAATTGAAAAAATAGATAGAAAAGAAGATTTAGTTTATATTAAAAATTACGGAGATGAGAGCGTTGAGCTGACTGATTGGTATTTGAAATCAGAGAATGGTGGAGAAAAGTATGTGTTTGGTAAAGGTAAATTAATTAGACCAAATGAAAGAATTGTAATAAGATCTCATGTTTCGAAGAATTTTTCAGACTCTAATGTCTTAAATTGGACTAATTTAGAAATATGGGATGATGATGGACCAGATATGGGTAAATTATATGATTCTCACGGAAATTTGATATCACAATATCCATACAAGTGGTAAATATTTTAATGTTATTTTAAGGAACTTGTATTGAGATTGTCATTTAAATAGTAGTGGTTTTGATATATAATTGAACTAGTAAAAATCGTAGAGGGAGAGTGAAAGTGTTATGATGAAATTTAAAAAAGCGATGGCAATTGCATTAGTAGGGATGATGGTTGTAGGGCCAGCGACTACTGCATTTGCACAATCTTTTAAGGATGTGACTGAAAGTCACTGGGCGTATCAGTATATTCACGAATTGAGTAGTAAAAATGTATTAAATGGTTTTTCTGATGGGACATTTAGACCATCGACTTATGTTACGAAGGAGCAGTCTATAGCGCTTATGATGAATATGATAGGAGCAACTGCTAGTGAAAAATCAAAATATATGGATATATATAAGGGCTATTTGACACAAAAAGGGGTTAATAAATGGGTACAACCATTTATGGCGGTTGCATTAGGCAGAGGTATAATATTTGAAAATGAGATATCAGCAGGAAATATTACTAGAGAGGAATTCTCGCTGTTTTTAGCAAGATCTTATAGAATTGGAAATACTAATACACAAATAGCACTTGGAAATATGACATTTACTGATAAAATGATGATTAACCAAGTTGCAGTTCCAGCGGTTTATGAATTAAATAAACACGGAATCATAAGTGGGATGGATAATGGAATGTTCAATCCTAAAGGGATGATTACGAGAGCACAAGCGGCTAAAATGCTTTCAATAGCAGATAAAAAGCTTATAAAACCAGTTGCTTCATCATATGTACCGACTACACCTACATTTGATAAAACAAGAACTACGGAGCATGAGGGTGAGATTGATAGTGTTACAGTAGTTGGAAACAAAGCATATGTATATTTAAATGCTACATCTACTGTGAAAAAAATGTTTACAATAGATCAATTTACTGATAAGTATGATGAAGATGATAGAAAAGCTGAATTGTCTGATTTTGAAGAAGGAAAAACTATTCAGATTACTACAGACAGAAATGGCTTAGTTATAAAGGCTGAGATTAAGGAGGAGTCATCAAGTAAGAGTTCTTCGAAATCTAAGCATAAGACATACAGTGGAGAAGTAACTGATGTTAGTAGTTCTAAAGATAAAATAGAACTAGACGATGATGATGAGTTTGATGTAGAAGATGATGTTAATGTATACTTGCATGGTGATAAGAAAAAATTGAAAGACGTAGATGAAGGTGACGATGTTACATTGTTTGTCGATAAATCAGGAGATGTAGTCACTATAGTAGATAAAGAAGATGCTACTCAGTTATCTGGGAAAATTAAAAAAATAGATGATGACGATGATGAAATAAGAATTGAAGTAGATGGCAAAGAAAAGACGTATGATGTTTCTAGAAGCGTTTATATTGAGAGAAAAGGCAAAGAAAAGAGCAAAATCAAAGAGTTAGAGCGTGGAGACGAGGTAGACTTCATACTAGATGATGATGATAGAGTTATTGTATTGTTAGCAGAGCCAGATGATGACGACGAGGATGACGAGTACACAGGATATATTGTAGAAGTTGATACTGGAAGAAACTACTCTATAAAATTTGTTACTGAAGATGGTGAAATTAAAGAGTATGACGATGATGATTTTGACGACGATGACTTAGATGTAGATGGCGAAAGAAATGATGAGTTTGATGATTTGAAAGAAGGATATAAAGTAACATTCGAAGTTGATGGTGGAGACTTAGAAAGCGTTGAAGTTGAAGATGATGATTACAAAGTCCTTGATGCAGAAGTAAAACGTTTAGATGATGACGATGAAGAAATTAAAGTTGAAGACAATGATGACGACGATGATGAATACACTGTAGATGTTTCTAGAGCGGATTTATATGATGATGATGAAGATGAGTTTGATGGAGACGAAGTTGAAGATAATCTATCAAAAGGCGATGATATTTGGGTGATTTACGACAGAAGTGACAAGGATAATGACGAAATAAAGGCAGAGTTAATTGTAGAACAATAGTGAGAAAATAGTTAGTATTACTCAAAAGACTTAGGTATATTCCTAAGTCTTTTGGGGATTAGATAATAGGGAGAGAGAAAGATGAAAAAGAAGCTAATAGCAGCGGTGCTGGGTATTATGTTGGTTGTGAATAGTAGTGGTTTAGCGTTTGCGTCTATGCCAAGCAGTAGCGATCTTAAAGATGTATCACCAGATAAAGTTTGGACGATTACATTTAGTGATTCTGTTAACAAGAACTCTGCAGAATCACATATAAAAGTATTAGATGAAAATGGCAAAGAGGTCGAGGTTGAACTTAAGTTTTCTAGCAATGACAAAGTGATTAAAGTTGAGCCTAAAAATAGTTATGATTTTGGAAAGAGCTATTCTTTAAAAGTTGAGTCAGATTTGATAAACGATGAAGCTGAAAAACTTGGAAGTGAAAAGAAAATAACATTTGAAGTTGCAGAAGAAATAGCTGAGGGCGATTTACAAAGAGTTTTAAAAATAGAAGACATAGATTTATCTGGTAGTAACAAGGGTGTTGATTTTGAAAATCAATTTGGAGCCGAAATAGAAGCTGAAATAGATGATGATGAAAGCTATTATGATGATTTAAAAGATGGAAAATATGAAAAGAAAGATATCGTGTTAGCAAGTCTTAAAAGAGACAAGCATGGTGATTATGAATTAGTTGACATGAAAATGTTATTTGAAGAAGATGATATTGAGGACAATTCGGTTTATAAATTACTAGAATTAAATAAAAGCGATGTTGCTATAGGTTTTGGACGTGATATTGATGATTCTAAACGAAAGTATTATGATGATGGTGATTTAGATGAAGACTATGCTCAAAGATTGGGACTAAGCGACATATTTGCAGTGTATGGAAATGTAGACGAAGGTGATTTTGTAAGAGCATATGCTAATAGTGACGATAAACTAGAGGCACTAGTTTATGTTACTGATGATGAAGATGATGTTAAGAAGGACGAATATGCTGATGCAGCGCTAGTAAGTGATGGCAAAAAAGGTCAGATAGAGCTTATTGGTAGATTGACTAGCATAGATGATGATGATGATGAATATGAGTTAGAATTGACGAGTCAAGAGTATGATGATGACGATGAGACAAGTTATATTGTAAAAGTTGATAAAGATGCGGATGGATATAAGGATATTGAAGATGATATTGACGATGATGATATAGTCAAGGTAATAGCTGAAAAAGGAAATAAGAAATACAATGCAGAATCTATAGAATTGTTGATCAAAGATAGAGATTTTGATGAAAATCCAGTTTATTATGTAATTGATAATGATGATGATGAAATAGAATTAGGATTTGGCGAGGATCTAGATACTGAGACTGATGACTATGATGATGACAATATCGTGAAATTGACAAAATCTAGAAATATTGCTGAAATAAAATTTAGTGCAGATGATATAGAAGAAGGAAACTTTGTTCAAGTTCATGTTACTGATAATGATAAAGTCGATGCTCTTTCATTAGCGTTCTTAAACTATAGAGATAAGAATTTAGATGAAGACTATTATGCTGAAAAGGCACCATCTGCTTCTATGTCTGATATTGAAGATGGCAGTATAGTTTTGATTGATGATATAAGAGATAGTGGAAGTAAAACTTATGTAGATGTAATAGGTAGTTCTGGCAAAGAGTATAAAATTGAAGTTACTGACGATGCTGAAGATATGATTGAAGATAAAAAAGTTCATGAAGGTGACTTTGTAGAGATTGATTATGATGACGATGATGAAGAAATAACAGATTTTGATGTGAGAATTGATAGAAATGAAGATGTTTATAAAGTTATAGATATAGACTCTGATGAGGTGGAGCTTGGATATGATGATGATCCAGATACTGATACAGATGATTTTAGTTCTAAGCACAAAGTTACACTTGATAAAGACAAAGATTACATTGAATTTGGAAAGATTAGAGAAGGCGATTTCGTGAAAGTGGAATTAGATGATGATGAAATTGAGCTTCTTGCTGAAGTTGACGAGCCTAAGAAACTTGCAAGTAGTAAACCAGGGAAATCTTCTGATGATGAGATGATAGTTATAGTTAAGGATATCAGAAAGAAAGATGGAGATTATGTAATTAAAGTTGAAGATGAAGATGAAGAACGATATGAACTTACGGCTATAGATGATGCAGAAGATGACTTAGAAAAAGATAGATTAGAAGAAGATTCTGTTATAAACATGACTTGGGACGAAGATGAAGATGAGATATCGGATTTTGATGTTCTGATTGATGAAGATGATGAAGATGATGTTTATAAAGTTATAGATGTAAACAGAGATAGCTTAGAGTTAGGATTTGATGATAGTCCTAGAACTGATACAGATGATTTCAGCAAAAGTGATAAAGATGAAGTAGATATGGATAGAAGTGCTGAAATATTTGGAGATTTAGATGAGGGCGAATTTGTTAGACTTTATTTAGATGATGATGAAATAAAGGCGGTTAAAGTTGTAAGTAGACCAGATGAATTGGCAGATGAATCACCTGTTGATTAAAAAAACTAAAAAAAGAGCCGAAAGGCTCTTTTTTTCTTGTTGGAGACCTCAAAACATGATAGAATCAATAGTGTGACTAGTTTGTCTATTTAGAATATAGATAAATTGTATTGAATGATAAATATTTTATGCGAGGAGTTTTATAAATGTTTGATTTACTAGGCAACTTGTTTGATGATCATAAAAAAATATTAAAAAAAATGGACAAAACTGCGGAATTAATATTGGCATTAGAATCAAAATACGCAGAATTTACGGATAATGAACTAAGAGAAATGACAACTAAATTTAAGGAGCAGTTGAGTGGCGGAGCTACGCTTGATGATATAATGATTGATGCCTATGCTGTTGTAAGAGAGGCAGCTTGGAGAGTGCTTGGAATGAAGCATTTTAAGGTTCAAATCATAGGAGGAATAGCTCTTCACGGTGGAAATATTGCGGAGATGAAGACTGGAGAGGGAAAAACATTAGTTGGAACACTGCCAGCCTATTTGAATGCACTAGCTGGTGAAGGTGTTTATATTATAACGGTAAACGAGTATTTGGCGAGTCGAGATAGAGAAGAAATGGGACAAATATTTGAGTTTTTAGGACTTAAAGTAGGTATAGTTTTAAGACAAATGCAACCTTTGCAGAAAAAAGAAGCCTATGCAGCGGATATAACATATGGAACAAATAGCGAGATAGGTTTTGACTATTTGAGAGATAATATGGCTGTTGTAAAAAATAAAATAGTTCAACGAGGACTTAATTATGCAATCATAGATGAGGTTGACAGTGTACTTATAGATGAAGCAAGAACTCCTCTTATAATCTCAGGAACGGGGAATATACCATCGCAATATTATGTTACTGTTGATAGATTTGTTAAGAGTTTAAAATTAGAAGATGATTATGAAATAGATGATGATAAAAGAAAAGTAGATTTGACTGAATCAGGAATGGACAAGGCAGAGAAGATTTTTGGTCTTGAGGATTTTGCTTCAGAGAAAAATGTTGAATTACTTCATCATATCAGACAGAGTTTGATTTCGAATTATGTTTATAAAGCTGATAAAGAGTACGTAGTTCAAGATGGAGAAATAATAATAGTAGATCAGTTTACAGGTAGATTGATGCCAGGAAGAAGATTTAGCAACGGTTTACATCAAGCAATAGAGGCTAAAGAAAATGTAAAAGTTCAGAAAGAATCTAAAAACCTTGCTACTATTTCATATCAGAATTTATTTAAATTGTTTAATAAATTATCAGGAATGACAGGTACTGCTAGAACTGAAAAAGCAGAGTTTCAGTCAGTCTATGGTATGGGAGTAGTTAGTATACCTACAAACAAACCATTAGCTCGAGTGGACGAGGGAGATTGGATATATGCTACTCGTGATGAAAAATACGAGGCAGTAACGAAAGAGGTTAAGGAAGCACATGAAAAAGGACAACCAGTACTAGTTGGTACTATTTATATAGAGGATTCAGAAGCACTTAGCAAGAGGTTTAAAAAAGCAGGAATTAAACATCATTTATTAAATGCGAAGCAAAATAAAGAAGAGGCTGAGATAGTAGCTCTTGCTGGGCAAAAAGGAGCAGTTACTATAGCTACTAATATGGCGGGCCGTGGAACTGATATAAAACTTGGCGATGGAGTTTCAGAACTTGGCGGTCTTTATGTTGTTGGTACAGAGAAGCATGATGCTGTTCGTATAGATGATCAGCTTAGAGGTCGATCTGGAAGACAAGGTGATCCTGGTAAATCTAGATTTTTTGTATCATTGGAAGATAAGATATTTGATTATTTTGATGAAGAAAGACTAGATGATGTAAGGAAATTAGTAGATAAAGCAGGGTTAGAGCGAGGTGAAAGACTTGAGGCTAAAGCTTTCCAAAAAGCTATAGATTCTGCTCAATTGAATGTTGATATGATGTTTAAACGTATTCGTGAAAATACGATGAAATATGATGAGATACTAAGCAAACAAAGAGCGATAGTTTACGAAGAAAGAGATAAAATACTTGATAGCGAAGATATGAGTGAGTGGATTAAATCGGCGATTGGCAGAAGTATATCTGACGGACTAAGTCAAATTGTAGGAGAGGCAAGATTCCCAGAAGAATGGGATTTGAAATCTATGGAATCTTTTATTAAAGATGAACTTGGGTTAGACATTGACTACAGTCTTACTAGTCTTGAAAAAGACGAAGTTGAAGAGCTTGATTTTAAAGAGTTGGTTGAGTACTATGAAGGAGAAGCTCTTAGAATATACGGTGAAAGGGAGAATGCTATAACTCCATCTAAGATGCGATTTGTAGAGAGACTTATTCTTATGAGAACACTTGATAGACTCTGGATGGAGCATATTGATTTGGTTGATCAAATGAAGCAGGGTGTCGCGATGCAATATATAGGTGTTAGAAACCCTATTGACGAGTATAATAGGGAAGCTCACTATATGTTTGAAGAGACACTTCAGAGAGTTAAGTATGAGACTTTTAAAGAAATATTTAAGCTTAAATCTGCAGACGAACAAGAAGCGGAAAAGATAGAACATATCAAAAAGTCGCAAACTGAGGAAGAAAAACTAGAGAGAATAGAACAGCTAGAAGAAAAATTCAAGTTAGAGCAAAAGCATTTACCTAGGGTACCTGATGCATTACCTAGAATAGAATTTGATGTAGATATAAATGCTAATGAAGAGCTGGAAATTACTAGTAAGCTTTATTATCTTGGAGATGGATTGGAAGAAAGATTGTCTGAACATGATTCTAGCCAGATAATAGATGGTGAATTTAAATTAGGATTCGATTTAAATGAAGGTAGCACCTGGAAACTAGGTTGGTATCAAGCTAGGGTATATGTAATTGGGCAACTAGCTAAAAGCATAGATTTCTATGTGGAGGATACAGCAAAACTTGAGGAAATGAAAAAACAGATGAAGGCTGAAAAAGATAAAAATGCAGCTAATTCCAATATTCAATTTTTACCTAAAAATAAGGAACAAGTGAATTTTGATTTGAATTTAAAACCAGGTATTGAAAGTGTAAAGGTACATTTATTTGTAAACAAGAGATTGAAACAATCTTTTGAAGTACCAGTTAAGTCAGATGGAAAATGTCAAATTCAGATGAAGCGTCCAGAAAATGGCTGGACTAAAGGGGTAATTACACTTTTAATAGAAATTAGTGAAGAACAACGCATAAATATGCCGATAATGTTTGTAGATGTATATGACGGGAAGTCAAATGCTTTAAACTTAGGAATACAAGTTAAGATTGATGGTGAAGGTGACGCAATGCTTGTAGGTCAGATGATAGATATACAAAATCAGCAAGGAATTATGCAATTTCCTATAAAAGCTAGTCAGTTAGCGCAGGGTTCACTTACACTAAATAGCGAAACGGGATTTCCAAGTGGTATATATGAGATGCGTCTCATCTTAGATGAAAAAGTAATATATGCAAAACAATTTATGATACAGTAGGAGGAAGATTATGTCAGAGAATAATATAAATATACAATTGCCGAGAGAGTTAAACGATTATTTGTGGGTTAGATACATGCCAACTAGTACTGTTTTTACTTATGCTATGATTTCATTGGTAAATCAAAATGAGCTTAAAGGGCAGGCAGCAGTTGATTTTTTAGAATCTAATGTTGCACCAAAGAGAGAAGAGCACCCTGTAATGAAAGTTGAAAAAATGAAAGCTCTTGTTAAGATTGGCAAGAAGTATCCTCAGAATATCGAAGATGATTTGAAACTTTTAGAGGATTATCAATTAATAGAAGTAGACAGAAATGAGGGTGTTTATAAATACAAGATGCCTATACAAAAACCAGAAGACTTGTTTGAATACGATGAGGAAGAACGAGCTATGGTAAATACTCTAAGATTTGAACTTAAACATCATGAAAAGATGAACTTGCTTTTGACTCTTATTGTTAATAGTAATGGATTGGTTCAGGGACCTGTCAAGCATATATTAAATACGACTGGTATGAAAATAAATGATTTCAGAGAAATTGCAAATTTCTTAATTGAAGAAGGCAGTGTTGAACTAAAATCTAAAAAAGATATTTCGAAACTCAAAAAAGACGATAATGTAAAATTGAAGATAGTAGAAGAAGTGTTTAATACGAAGCGAGTTGTAGTTAACGAATAATCAATTTAGCTCTGACCTTAGAATAGTACATATTTAGGGTTAGAGCTTTTTAAATTTTGAGAAAGGAGTTAGATTAACATGAAAATCAAACTTGTTTGTATAGCTATCTTATTTGCTTTACTATTTCCAACAGGAGTTTTTGCTAATGAGGGTGAACTGATGATTGAAATGGAAATTGAAAAGAGTCAAAAATTTGTTGAAGAGATAGATTTAGATAGTGATGATAATTTTGAAGAAATAGAGATAGAAAAAACGTTTGGAAGTGCTGGTGTTTTAAGTGTTAAAGTTGAAGGATTCTATAAAGAATTCTACAAAGGGATATACGGAATTGATGAAAATGGTTTTTGGATAGCATATCCGTTATACAATGATGATTATTTTTCGAATGCATTTTATGACAGAGCTGAAAAGGTATATGTTTTAAAAAACGATGACAAAATAGAATTAAGTGAGCCTGTAGAGTACGAATTGCCTAAACTTATGACTAAGGGAGTAGAGGATACAAAATATTATGAGAACCCAGATAAGGCGATTATAGAAAATAAAATAGAAAAGGCTGCTAAAAATAGAGGAATTCCGTCAGTGATATTAAAATCAATAGCGTATGCAGAGAGTAACTGGCTTCAATTTAGAAATGGTAAGCCAGTGATAAGTTTTGATGGAGGATATGGAATAATGCAAGTTACGCCATCTCAATCTCAAATAGATTCTGGATATTATGATGTTGAGAGGTTAAAATATGATATAGATTATAACATAGAGAAAGGGGCAGATATTCTTCTTGGAAAATGGGGATACGCACTTGGATCAAGGCCTGTTATTCCTAGAATTGGCAAAAACGATCCTAATATATTAGAAAGTTGGTACTTTACGATATGGGCATACAATGGATGGAGTAGAGTAAATAATCCAAATGATGAGGCTTCTTGGACAAAGCCTTATGCTTATCAAGATAGAGTTATTTATTTTGCAGAAACTCGATTTGATACTGAAATTACAGAGATAGATAAACTTGAACTTCCTAAGTCTGGGTTACCAAGCGCTAGTAGAACGTTTGATTTACCAAATGAAATACATTATGGAGATTTGAATGACTATGAATGGGGACAAGTTCTCATTTGTAGAAACGGATTGAATTTAAGGGATAAGGATGATAACTGGAGGGTAATTGGCGGAGTGAGTGTAGGAACTCCTATGTATGTGTTAGAAGGACCTTATTTACAAAATGGATACAATAGATATAAAGTCTTGTTTTATGATTCTGAGTACAAGAAAGAGGGCTGGGTTGCAGTCAATTGGGGTGATGTTTTGATTGATAAAAATCCAAATTTAAGTTCTTATGAACGGATAGAGTTTCAAACAAAGGATGTAAATGAAGAAAAGGTTTGGGTAATAAAGTTCAATGAAGAGATTGATGTATCGAGTCTAGATGGAAATATAAATGTAGTTAGAGTTGATGATGAAAGTGAAAAAGTAAAAGATATTATAAGAGTTATCCCATCAATAAAGAAAGGTTCGAAAGAAATGGAATTGGAGCACGATGAGCTTTTTAGTGAAAGAGGAAGATATTACATTTTACTAAATTCAAAATTAAAGGATATAAAAGGGAGAAATTTATCTAAAGATTTTAAATACGAATTTGAAATTAAATAAAAAAACAGCTATGGACTGAGAGCGATAATGAACCGATCCTTAAAAGTTAGAACTAAGAATCTAACTTTTAGGGGTCACATCACAATGCCTTTAGTCTGTAGCTGTTTTTAAATACCAATATTAAATACTAATTATCGCCTTCATCATAAAAATCAATTTTGAGATTTTTTATATATTTAAGACCGTCATCATCATGTACTTCGTATATAGTATTTGTGTTAGAGACGATTGTATGATCTTTCTGTATAGTTTCTTCTGAAAGCATAAAGTAACGTCTGACTGGAGAATTGTTTGAATCATCCCAAGCTGGATCAAAGTGATACCAAATGTTGTTTACTTTGGCCTTTAACCATATGTGAGCTTCTTCTTTACCATAACCTTTTACGAGCTTAGTTTCATATCCTGCTTCGTCTAGAAGGAGTTGCAATGATTTTGCATAACCACTGCAGCAAGCACGTCCTTCTATGAGTGTGCCATAAGCATTTACTGAATTTTCGCTTTCAGGATAATAGTTTGCAGTTGATAAAACAAAATCATATAGAGAACTTATTAATTGTATATCGTCAGCATATAGTTCTTTTCGACTAAAAACGGCAGCTCCAGCGGTGTTTTGCAATTTATTACGCTGATATAGTTGGGTTTTATGAGATTCAGTGTAATACAACCTTATAAACTTCGCATATTCAGTTTCAGGATCAAAATAGATTTTATAATGATCATAATGGAAAATTTCGGGAGATGAGTCTAGAACCTCATCTACTAACAAACGCACATCTTTGTAATTAATTTTGAAATTTTTTAAATCGACTTCTTTTTCAGAATTTATTAAGCTATCTTTTATTACAGTTTTTATAGAAGTGGGTATGTTTTTTTTTGAAACCTCAACTTTAAATACTAGCTTTATAGGCATATCTAGAGCTTCGCCATCGACAGATTCTAAATTTCTATCTATATACAAAGTATACTCGCAAAAATTTTTATATGGTTTGCTAGGATATATGATTAAAACATTAGACTCATTGTTGTAATTTGTTATGCCTAAATCTAAATCTATATGTTGTCCATTTCGGTCTTCGATGTATATGTTATTTGAATTTACTGTTATTGGATTTATCTCGTTATTAAATTCAAATATCCATCCTTTTTGTAGAGAATCTACTACTTGATCAGGATAGGTTTTGAATTGATTGTTATTTACTGCAAAAACAGTAATCGGTAAAAGTAAAATAAGAGATAAAGTTAGAATAATACTAAAGCTTTTGAAACGCTTCATGGTTTCCCTCCTAGTTTCAAAGCCATCCGTGCTATAATAGATTTAAGACATCCTTGTCTTATATGTGAGTTCTTGATTCAGAGGAACTCGTGCTTTGGTATAGTTACTATTGTTATCGTAAATTTTATCAAAAAACTTACTCGAATTTGAATGTTTTTACAAATTGACATGAAAATGTAATATAGAATTTTCAGAACAATCAATAAAATATATTCTGGTTTTATTGTATAATAGGTATAGAAGAGTGTAAAGTTGTTTTGTGAATTTTAAATCAAAATTAAGATTAAAAATACTGGAGGAGTCAAGGTGCGTTTTTTAAATGAAGATCAGACCCATGTTTATGGGGAGTGTGAAACTTGCAAGAAAAAATATAAAATAAAGAGAAAAGATTTAGACATATCTTATGATGGATATAAAATGAAGCATGGTACAGTTTGTTCTTGTGGTGCGGTTTTAAAACGTATAAAGGGAGAGGTTGAAACGAAGCATTGCCCTGAATGTGCAATCAAATTGGCTCAAATAATAGAGATTTGCCCAAATTGTGGACATGATTTTGATAAAGCGGAAGTTGATTTGGAAAAGAGAAAAACAAGAATTTTTTTAATATCATTGTTTTCATTTTTTGGTCTTTTGATTTCACTATCTGGAATTATAATACATCAAACACAAAATACAAATCAAACAGAATCGCAGGTTGAGGTAGATGCGAAGGATGCGGAGGAAATGGATGAAGAGGAAAAAGGCGAAATGTATTTAGTCGATGGTGAGGGAAAATATTTGGGACAACTCATTTCTGACCAGACGGCACCAAATTCGATATTCAATACACTAGGAGATTATGGTATGGAGAGTAGTAATATGAGTATCTGGAATAAAAGTGGGGTTTATGGAGATAAAAGTTCTGATGTCAGTGCATTCAACGAGTCTGCAGAAAATCCACCACAAATTCTATATAAGGGAAGCTTTGTTGCTTATGTCAGCAAAAATAGAGATTTAGGGAAGCTCACAATTGATCCAGATAGTATAAAAAAATGGATAGAAGATCAGGGATATTAATCAAAAAATATTTTTTGTAATAGGAATGAAATATCTAAGTGCCCATTTGATGATATAATTAAGTATGGTATTTGAAAATGCTAAACCCAAGGTTTTAGGAGGTGAGTGGGTGAGGTGCTTTGATATTAGAAAAATAGTATTATTATTAGTGTTGATATTTGCTATTTGTGCAGAGAGCGCTTTGGCAACGAATATAGATTATAAGCACTGGGCTGAACCACTTATTGATAAAAAGTTCTATAGTGAGTATTTATATGATTATAGTGGGACGCTGTCGGTTGACTTATTAGATAGGCAAATGGAGAAGAGATTATATCAGAAGGCCATGAAATCGATGCTTTTAAACCTGAATAATGTAGATGTGAAAGAGGATAAGAGTAGAGATGGGGATGTTGAGATTGTTGGTATTTGGGAAAATAATTTGACGAGAAAACAATTAGCAGTTGATACAATAGAGTCTCTAGAGGAATATGATATTGAATTTGATAATGATGAACCTAAGAAATTTATAGATATAATTGATTTAAATGAAGAGGAACAAAGGGCTATAAATGTTCTAAGTGCAGAGCATATACTGCGAGGTTATAGTGAAACCGAATTTAAACCAGATGAAAGAGTTACTTACGCTCAGGGAATCATAGTTTTGCAGAGAATAGAAAGAATTGTTAAGGATAAAATTTCTGAAAAACAGAGAATAGAAGAACTTGAAAAAATAGAAAAAGAGCGTGCTGATCGCACAAAAGAAAATATTGAGGAACAAAATAATACAGAGGTAGAAAAAACAGATGAGGCTTTGGATGATATATTTTACACTATACATGAGGGAAAAGCTTTTTCAGAAGGAATTTTTTCTAAAGCGAATAAAAATAAAGAGACAGGAGCTATAGAACTTGAAATTACAATAGCTAAGTATTTTCCAAGTGATGATTATCATTTAGTGGTAGCAGATGTAATTAGAGAATCTAGTGGAAAATATAAGATTTTAATGAATATAGAAGAACCTAAATTGAAAGATTTAACTATAGAAGATAAAGTATTAGATGCTATTACAATAAAAATTGGTGGCAGTTATATAATGAGTGATGCAGAGAATGGTTCTACATTTAGTTTTTCTGTAGATTTTGAAAATAATGCCGATAATTAAAGCAGAAAGGGGATCGGACTTATGAATAAAGCGAAAAAATTGATAGCTATGTTGCTAGCAGGAACAATGGTTGTAAGTGCTGGAGCACCGGTTTTTGCAGCAAATGAGGATGCGCCACCAGAAATGATGGGCGAAATAAGAAACATTTTGAAACAGGCATATGTAGAGGAAATTCCAGAAGAAAAATTGGCGAAATCGACGATAGATGAGATTTTAGAAGGATATCAAGATCCCTATACAGTTTATCAAACCAGAGAACAATATGAAGATTTCATAGACGGAATTGAAAATGAGTTTTCTGGAATAGGGGTTTATATTGAAATGATAGAGCAGGGAATGATGATTACCAGCCCTATAGAGGGCTCACCTGCAAAAAAAGCTGGACTAAAAGAAGGCGATATAATAATAGGTGCAGGAGGCTATGATTTGAAAGGAGCTTCTTATGCAGAAGCAGCTGCTAAGACTATGGGAGAGCCTGGTACTAAAGTAATGCTTAAAATAAAGCGTGGAGAAGAGATTTTTGAGCTGGAAGTTACTAGAGCTAAAATTCAAGTGCCCGAAGTTACGCATGAGGTATTGGATAATCACATAGGTTATGTAGATATAAATACGTTTGGAAATGAGACTCCTAAGCATTTTGGAGATGCGGTTGAAGCATTAAAAAAAGAAAATGTGGATAGCTGGATTTTTGACTTGAGGAGTAATGGCGGAGGTTATTTATGGGCCGCGCGCGTATTAGCCGGTTATTTTGTTGATTCTAAAAAAGTTGTAGTGATAAAGGGGCGCGAAGGAGAAAGTGCTGAAACTGGTGTGAATTTAGGAGATATAGGTGATGGAAAAGTCATAGTACTTATAAATCCATATAGCGCTAGTGCTTCAGAAGTGCTTAGTGGAGCTCTTAAGGATTACCAAAAAGCGACATTTGTAGGGAATTTGTCATTTGGAAAAGGTAGTGTTCAAGTGATGTATCCTCTTTCAAACAACGATATGCTAAAGGTTACTATTGATCATTTTTATTCACCAAATAAAAATACTATAAATCATGTAGGAGTGGAACCTGATATAAACACTAGAGGATTTGATGCATTAGAGGTTGCAAAGATGCTTTTGTCTGGAGATTCTACTGATATGATGGACCCAAGATACAAGATAGGGCCACAGAATTTTTATATTGACGATAAACTGATGAGAAACGAAGAATCATTTGAGATGTATGCAAAATTATTTCAAGATGATGAATTTAACTATATTGATAAGACTAGAATAGAAACACTCAGAGATCGTTGGGTGAAAGCTAAGATATTAGGAAATATCGAAGATCAGACTAAGTGGAAAAATGAGATTGAAAAAATTAGAAAAGCCAAAGGACTAGAAGGTGAAGATCCATTCTTTGCAGAGATTAGTGCCAAGGCAGAGTCTGAAGAAATGGCTGAATAAATAAAATTGTTTTTGTAAATACCTTTGATCATTCTATTTATAGGGTGAAAGGAGGTGAGAGCAAATGGCAATTATAAATGAGGCGTTTGCTTCGAAATTAAAGATAGCTCTCGATTATGGAGTAGATGAAGATGGTAAAAGCATGACTAAGAATAAAACGTATAGTCATGTAAAATCAGAGTCAACTGATGAATCCATCTATAGCGTTGCTAATACGCTATGCAATTTACAGGAGCATGACATCAAAGAGGTTCATCGAATTGATGAAGTTACTTTGAAAGAAGCTTAATATTAAAAAAAGCATAAGACCTGTAAATTTGAATGTCATGTATTTCAATGAGAGGGGGCGATGATGTGGAAAAAACACAAAAATTAGAAATGGTTTTTAAGGATTCGGAGGGTTCGAATTCTAAGATTAGTGTGGATGATCCTAAACCAGATTTGACTGAGGAGACAGTTAAAAATGCTATGACAGAGATTATCGCATCGGATGTTTTTGAAACAAATAACGGAGATTTGAAACTTGTCGTAGGGGCATCTATTGTAACCACTACAGAAGATGAACTATTTTAGAAGTTAGATATAAAAAATGAGTTTTGGGTTGAGGTTTGGGGAATTGTTTTGTTCTTTGAGCCTCAGCCTTTTTTTGTTATAATTAAATAAAACGTGATTTTATAATTAAGTGAAGGGAGTTGGGGAAAATGATGCTTATCGGAGGCTCTTTCGTGGGTTCGGTAGTTGCTACACTAGGAATGATAGCGTTTAATATTATGAAAAGATCGTTAAAAGAGGAAATGGTTGATAAGCCAGTTGCAAAATCAGGAGGTGCTGCTATTATGTTTCCGGTAATAGTTGCTTGGTTATTTGAGCTTGGAGTAGGAATGGGATTGATCTTATTAATTTTAGCTACTGTATTTGGTATATTTAGTGATTTTAAAAAACTTAAAGTAGGCTGGCATATAATAGCAGTACTTGTAATGGGTTTAATGACTGGGTTTGGTGGATTTTCACTTGCATTTACTGATTTTTCAACAGTAAATGGATTATTAACGCTCATATTTTTTGGAGTGGTAGTATTGGGAGCGCATTTAGCAAATACTTTTGAGGGACAGCTTGCGGGATATGCAGCTATAAGCGGAGTAGGTATATATATGAGTCAAGGAATTACTGAAGATTTAGCTTTGGTATTAGCTGTGTCATCTCTTGGTTTTCTATTCTTTAATTTGTATCCTGCAAAAATTCAAATTGGAGCGAGCGGTTGTTATGGAATTGTTATGATATGGATGCTTCTATTGTCAAAAGAGATGCCACTTATAGAAGGTTCTCTTTCTGAATTTTATCCTATAATTTTGCTGAGTTTAGTATGGTTTGAGGGAATAATTGGATTGATCAGATTTAAATCAGAAGGCGTTTTGGAATTTTTTGATATGGAAGGAAGTATAAATAGTTATTTGAATACCAAATTTTATTTACCAGCTAGAACCAATGTATATATTTATTTGGGAATTGGTTTGATACTTATTGCTCTTAGTACTTTGTTCGTATTTGTTCCTTGGTTCGTAAGAGCTATAATAATGGCTATCGTTTTTGCATTATTTGTAGCTGGAGGATTAAGATTGTTTGAAGTTTATTGATAATTGCCTCTGTTCTTTCATTCGATTGTAACTTGTTTGTAACAAAAGACGAGTCAAATTTACTTAAACTATACATATCGGATGATGAATTGGCCGTATAGAATAGGAGGAAATAAATATGATGGAAGTAATTCAACAATTGAATCCTGTAGCACTTTTTATTGCAGGAACTATCGTAGCAATTTTAATTATTGCATTTATTAGTTTGTTTATAACTAAGGGAAAATATTCAGCGCTTCAAGCGGATTTGGATAAAAGGAGAAGTGGAACAGGGTTTGACGAAGGCTCGGTGGTAGACAATATCATCAAAGACTACAGAATAACAGCAGAAGACCAATATGGAGATGTAAATACTCAAGCTATTATTGAGAGACACTTGAGTAGATCTTTAAAGGGAGCCATGTTTGGCGAGAGATTTTGTAAAAAAGCGATATCACTTATGATAATATTGGGTTTATTAGGTACATTTTATGGACTTACATTATCTATTGGAGACATAGTTAAGGTTCTTGGTCAAAGTAATAACTTGGATATGTTTAACTCAATGGAAGGTATAATTGATGGTTTATTGCAGTCTATACAAGGTATGAGTGTTGCTTTTGTAACATCGCTTTTTGGTATTACATCGGCTATTATACTTACTATAGCCAATTTAACAACTTCACCAGCTTCAGTTCGTGAAGTGTTTATGGTAGATATGGAAGAGTATTTAGATAATACTATATCACTTGAGTTTATAAAAACTGAATCTAGAGAATACGTAGAGTACGTTAAGATAGCTACAAAGGGGATGCAAGAAGCATCGCAAGCGTTGCTTGCATCAGTTCATAAATTTGAAAGCTCTCTTGAGAGATTTACTGACAATACTAGAGATTTCTCAGAATTCAATCACCACCTTAGAAATAATATTGACCGCATGAGCATAAATTTTGCAGATATGAGCGATCAATTTAAGACTACAGCAGAGAAAATTACAGCGAAATCGATTGAAAAATACTAAGGGAGTGAGATGGCATGAAGAAACGCGTACGAAGATTAGGTGGCGAAGAAGCTGAAGAAAACTTCTGGCCGTCTTTTACAGATATGATTTCTACCATAGCGTTGATTTTGTTTTTCCTTATGATTTTAGCTTATGTTGGAAATTTGATTTTGAGTAACAATTGGAATGTCGCACAGAGTCAATTAGAAGATGCAAACGTTCAAATTACTAAAAAGGAAGAGCGCTTGAGATTATTAGAGGATGAAGTAGAAAAAACATCAGCAGAGTTGGAACAGGGCGAAATAGCGCTTAGAGCATCGAGAGATGAAATTGAAAGACAGAGAGATATAATTGCAGCAAGCAACAAGGAGCTTGGAAACTTAAGATCTAGCTTACAAGATATTGCTGTTTTGAGAGTTAATATAGTAGAGAAGGTTAAAGATTCAATAGAAAAAGAACTTGGCCGAAAAAATGACGATGGAGAGACTTTAGTTAATATTGCGGACAATGGAAATATTGTAATAAATGAAAGTTTATTCTTCGAGCCAGGAAGTTCTTCGATGAAGTCAGAAGGTAAGTCTTTGATAGGTGAATTAGCAGATGCATTTGAAAAAGTACTAGATGATGAAAGTATAAGAGAAAATATAGATGCTATAAATGTTCAAGGTCATACAGATACTGTCAAGGGTTCAATAGACAATAGAGATTTAGGAGCGAGTCGTTCATCGAATGTTGTGAAGTTTATGATGGATAAGAATCCTACATTAGAAAGCAAATATGCTAGTTATTTTATGTCTAGTTCTTTCTCAGAATTTAGGCCTATAGATGACAATGGTGATACAAAGAGTCGTGCAAAAAATAGACGTATAGAGATATCAATAGTACTAAAAGATGCACATGTACAAAAACTAATAGACAGTTACTTGGAAGATTCACTTTCAATATTTGAAGATTAGATTTATATAGTAAATACTAAGAGATGCTTTTGCATCTCTTTTTTTAGTTGTTTCTGAGCTTGGCTTTTGGGTAAAAATTAAGAGATAAGTGTAAGTTTGGTTAATTAGGGAGCGAAGGGACTGAGATCTATGAGTGATGAAAAATATTTATTTCAAGAGGATGAGCTCATTTTTGCTGAGGATGAAGGCGAGGAAGTATTGGATAAATATTGGAAGATAATGGTCATTGACGATGAAAAAGATATACATCAAGTTACTCAGATGGTGCTAAAAGATGTTTCGTTCGATGGTAAGGGGATTGATTTTATAAATGCTTATTCTGCTCAAAGTGCAAAAGAGATATTGAGTAAAAATGATGATATAGCAGTTATTCTACTAGATGTAGTTATGGAGAAAGATACTTCGGGATTGGATTTAGTTAAGTATATAAGAGATGATTTGAAAAATCCGTTTGTAAGGATAATACTTAGGACTGGTTATCCAGGAGAGGCACCAGAGCGAGATGTAATACTTAATTATGATATTAATGATTATAAGGAGAAAACAGAGCTTACAAGCCAAAAGTTATTTACAAGTGTCATTTCGGCACTTAGAGCATATAAGGACATAGTAGCTATAAATAGAAATAACGAAGGTCTTGAAAAAATAATAGAGTCATCAGGAGATATATTTGAACTTAGATCGATAAGACATCTATCAGAGGGGCTTTTAAAAAGTATGCTGGATTTGATAGTAGATGTTGGTTCTAAAAAAGGTGTTTCGGGTTTGTCGTTAATAGTTGATGAAAAAGTTAGAAAAGTTAATATTACTGCTGGGTACGGTAGATTTTGTGATAAGTGTTATGACAATATAGATGATATAGGTGAAGAAGTAGTAAAACTTAGACTTGAAAAGAGCATGAATCAAAGAAAAACTCAATATGGTGATGATTATTACGTGGGTTATTTCAAAAGCCATGTTGAAAAAGAGAGTTTGATTTATCTTGATGGTTTTGGAAAGTTGGAGACTTGGCAAAAACATCTTTTGGGAGTGTTTGATAAAAACGTCGGAATTGCATTTGACAATATATTTTTGAATAGAGAGATAGAAAAAACTCAGTCGGAGCTTATATTTACACTTGGAGAAGTAGTTGAGGTTAGAAGCGAAGAAACAGGAAATCATGTAAGAAGAGTTGCAGAGTATGCCAAACTTTTGGCTCTGAAAGTTGGTTTTTCAGAAGAAGAAGCTGAAAGACTTAGGGTAGCATCTCCTATGCACGATTTAGGGAAAGTCGGAATACCAGATGCTATACTACACAAACCAAGTAAACTGACAGAAGAAGAGTTTGAAATAATGAAAAGGCACACTACTATAGGATATGAGATGCTTAAGAACTCAAAACGAAAACTGTTAAAACTTGCTGCTATTGTTGCGCTAGAGCATCATGAACATTTTGATGGTAGGGGATATCCTATGGGGCTAAAAGGCGAGGATATACATATATCTGGTAGGATAATGGCTATTTGCGATGTGTTTGATGCATTGACATCGGATAGAGTATATAGGAAAGCTTGGGATACAGAAAGAGTTCTCGATTATATTAGAGAGAGGGTGGGAACTCAATTTGACCCTAAAATTGCAGCGATTTTCTTTGAAGAGATAGATGAGATACTAAAGATTAAAGAAATGTATTCGGATTAGGTGTGAACAAACGCACAAATTTTTGCAAAAAGTGAAAAAGCGTGACCTAGTCCATTGTGTTTTTGTTTGTATTGGTATAGACTTCTAGTATAGAGTGTAGTTTGTTTAAGATTTTAGATATAGAGGAGGAAGTTTTAATGAAATTATTTATTGATACGGCCAATGTCGATCATATTAGAGAGGCAAATGACTGGGGGGTTATTTGTGGAGTTACAACTAATCCATCTTTGATAGCTAAAGAAGGAAGAGATTTTAAAGAGGTAGTAAAAGAGATAACATCTATCGTTGATGGTCCTATAAGTGCAGAGGTAATTAGCTTAGAGGCAGAGGGAATGATTAAAGAAGCTTTGGAACTTGCTAAAATTCATGAAAACATAGTTATAAAGATTCCTATGATTCCAGAAGGAATGAAAGCGGTTAAAGAACTTTCTGCAAAGGGCATTAAAACTAATGTTACATTGATATTCTCTGCTAGTCAGGCTCTTTTAGCAGCTCGTGCTGGTGCTACCTATGTAAGTCCGTTTCTTGGTAGAATGGATGATATAAGCAATCCAGGAATCAACATTATTGACGATATAGTTGCTATATTTGACATTCATGGTATCGAAACAGAGATTATTGCAGCAAGTATAAGAGGTCCTCAAGATGTTGTTGAATCAGCTAAGGCTGGATCTGATATTGCGACTATTCCATATGCTGTATTTGAGAAGATGTTTAAGCATCCACTTACAGACATTGGTATAGAAAAATTCTTAAAAGATTGGGAAAGTGTTCCTAAATAAATCATATAAATGAAAATGTGGGTATCGGGTTTGTTCCTGATACCCTTTCTATTTTTGCAGAAGAATAAACCAATGAAAATATAAAGGGTATAAATAAAAAGTGAAATAGTGTAAACGCGAATCGGATTTTTCTATTGCATAAGAACTTGAACAGATGACCGAAAACATGATACTATGTAGTGTAAGATTAATAAAAGCGGTGGTGACTGGATGAATAGTGAAAAATTAAAGGGAAAGAAACTAGAAGATTTGAAAGTAATTGCTAAAGAAATGGGAATATCTAAAGTTTCTTCCTACAAAAAAGCAGAGCTCATAGAAGCTATATTGAATTTTGCAGAAGATCAAAAAAAAGAAGAAAAACGTGCATTTGAAAAAGAGGTCAAGCGCTTACCAGATAAGATTGGTGAAGAACTTCAGGGAACTGGAAAAGTGAATAAGGCAGAGGGAATATTAGATTTGCATGCGGAAGGGTATGGATTTTTAAGATGTAATAATTACCTGTCAAGTGATGCTGACATCTATGTTTCGTCGACTCAAATTAAGAAATTTAATTTGAAAAAAGGTGATAAGGTTTTTGGAATTATAAGACCACCTAAACAGAGCGAAAGATTCGATGCTTTGCTTTATGTAGAAAAAATTAATGGAGAGCATCCATCAAGAGCTACTAGACGACCGAATTTTGAAGATTTAATTCCTATTTATCCAGATGATAGATTTCATTTAGAAACAGAGAGACATGATTTGGCCAATAGAATTATAGACTTAATGGCTCCTATAGGGCGAGGACAGAGAGGTATGATAGTAGCGCCACCAAAAGCTGGTAAGACTATACTTTTAAAGAGAATAGCGAGTAGTATAGAAAAGAATTATCCAGAGGTTGAGGTCATAGTTTTGTTAATAGATGAAAGACCCGAGGAAGTTACTGATATGCAGAGAAGTGTTAAAGGCGATGTTGTAGCATCTACATTTGATGAGGAACCAAGACATCACGCAAAGGTTGCTGAGATGGTACTAGAGAGAGCAAAAAGGCTTGTAGAGCACGGCAAGGATGTAGTTATATTGCTAGATAGTATTACTAGATTAGCTAGAGCTTACAATTTAGTAGTATCACCAAGTGGTCGTACGCTTTCAGGTGGATTAGACCCAGGATCGCTTCACAAACCAAAACGCTTTTTTGGTGCAGCTAGAAATGTCGAAGGTGGTGGTAGTTTGACAATCTTAGGAACGGCTTTAGTTGAAACTGGAAGCAGAATGGATGATGTTATATTTGAAGAGTTTAAGGGAACTGGGAATATGGAAGTTAAATTATCTAGAAAACTTTCTGAAAGAAGGATATTCCCAGCAATTGAGATATTATCTTCTGGTACTAGAAAAGAGGATTTATTACTTTCGAACGATGAGCTTGAAGCAGTGCTAAAGATAAGACGCAGTTATGGTTCAATGGACACGGTAGAAGCTTCAGAAGCGCTACTTGAAAGGTTCAAGAAAACTAGTGACAATGCGGAGTTTGTAGGTTTAATATTAGGTAAAAAAACTAAGAAATAAAAGCTTGCATTCCATATGTAGGCGTGATATACTATAGGGGTCGAATATTGCGAAGGATTAATCTGTTGGATACAATAAGCGCTAGAAAATAGCGTTTTTTATAGTCAAGATTATGCTTGGCTATTCCACTTATTAAGGTTGAGCGAAGGAAAGAGGTGAAAAGAATGAAACAAGGAATCCATCCAGAATATAAAAAAATTCAGGTACATTGCGCATGCGGAAACACTTTTGAAACTGGTTCAGTTAAAGATGAACTTAAAGTAGAGGTTTGTTCAGAATGTCATCCATTCTACACTGGTACTCAAAAACGTGTTGAGGCTGGCGGACGTATTGATAAATTTAAAAAGAAATATGGCATGAAGTAGTCATATTTAGAACTAGGGGTTTCTCAAAACCTCTAGTTTTTTTTTGCCCTTTGCACATAGTTTGATATAATGTATGGGTAGAAATAAATGAGGTGAAGATGATGAGTAAATTGTATTTTAGATATGGAGCTATGAATTGTGGTAAGTCTACCAACTTACAGCAGGTAGCTTACAATTACGGAGAACGCGGTATGAAGGCTATAATACTAAAACCTTCTATAGATTCTAAAGGAGGGAACACGGTTATATCTAGGCTCGGTGTTCAGCGTGAGGTAGATATACTAGTTCCGATGGAAACAGATGTATATACTATGATTAGAGAGTGGATAGAAAAAAAAGGAAGACCAGATTGCATACTTGTAGATGAAGTTCAATTTATGAAAAAAGAGCAGATTGATGGTCTTTTTAAAGTTGCTGTTTGCTTGGAGATACCAACTATTTGTTATGGTCTTAGAACAGATTTTCAAATGAATGGATTTGAAGGTAGTGAGAGACTTTTACTGCTTGCTCACAGTGTTGAGGAATTGAAAACTATCTGTACTTGTGGCAAGAAAGCTACGTTAAATGGACGAAAAGTAAATGGGAAATATGTATTTGAAGGAAATCAAGTGGCTATAGATCAAGAAAATGATGTAGAGTATCAGTCGCTTTGTCCAAGTTGCTATTTCAAATATAAGGCAGAATACGAGGCAGAAAAAAATGGTCTTGATTCGAATTCGGTTTCACCATGTGATTAAAAGTGAGGAGAACTTTAGTGAATAAAACTATTAATGAATGTCTAAGTGTTGGTGAAAAAATTTTGATAAAGCGTGAGTACAATAATCCTAAACTAGAGTCTAGATTACTACTTGAACACATTCTAGACTGCGACCGACTGTATCTTATGATGAATGGCAATTTGGAGATTAGTGATGAAAAGTATAGAGAATACGAGAACTTGCTAGAAGATAGAAGCACAGGGAGACCTATTCAATATATACTTGGTCATCAAGAATTTATGGGGCTTGATTTTAAATTAAATGATTATGTTTTAGTTCCTAGACCTGATACAGAAATATTAGTTGAGTATGTATTGGACTGGATAAAGGTTTACAAACTGCCTCAAAAAGATAAGATTAGAATACTTGATATAGGAACGGGATCTGGAGCCATAATTTTGAGCTTAGCGTATTATGTCAAGGAGATGGGGCTCAATGTAGAGGCGTGGTCAGTAGATGTAAATGATAGAGCTATAGATATTGCCCGGGAAAATGCTTTAAACTTCGAGATAGAAGATTGCGTCAATATAGTAAAGAGCGATGTATTTGAAGGGCTAAAAGAATTTAGAGCAAGTTTAGAAGATGAAAATGGTAAAATTTTTGATATAATAGTGTCAAACCCACCATATATACCTAGTGAGGTAATTGAAGGGCTACAGAAAGAGGTGCGTTCTTTTGAACCGCAAAATGCACTTGATGGTGGAGTTGATGGACTGGACTTTTATAGAAAAATAACGAGAGAGTCGACAGAGTGGATTAAGTGTGGCGGATTATTGGCATATGAAATAGGACATGATCAGGGATTAAGTGTTTCGGAATTACTAAAAAATAATTTTGAAAATATTGAGATTAAGAAGGATTATGGTGATAGAGACAGAGTTGTGGCCGGAGTGTATAGATTGACAAAGTAGTTAAAAGATGATAATATACTCAATTAGGGAAAGAGAGTTGTTGATGAGCGAAAATCAGGAGCTCATAGAATGAAAGAAGGTGAAAGTATGTTGAAGAATATGGATTTTTTGCAAGATAGATTTGAAGAATTGACAGAAAAAATTGCCGATCCAAATGTTATTGCCAATATTACAGAGTGGCAAAAATTGATTAAAGAGCATGCTAATTTAGAGCCGATTGTTAAAAAATACGGTGAATTTAAGCAGGCGGAAGAAGCGTTAGAAGAAAATCTTGAGATGGTTAAGATTGAAAGTGACGAAGAAATGGTAGAGATGCTTAAGGAAGAAATAAATAGTCTTAAGAAGAGTTTGCCAGAACTAGAGCATGAAATTAAATTATTACTTATACCACAAGATCCTAATGATGATAAAAACGTTATTTTGGAAATCAGAGCAGGAGCAGGTGGAGATGAAGCTGGTATTTTTGCTGGCGATTTGTTCCGTATGTACTCTAGATTTGCAGAGAGAAATAGATGGAAAATCGAGATAATGAGTATGAGCGACACTGGTGTTGGTGGTGTTAAGGAAGTTATAGCACTTATAAAGGGAAGCGGTGCGTATAGCAGACTTAAGTACGAGAGTGGAGTTCACAGAGTTCAGAGAGTTCCGGCGACAGAGTCAAGTGGACGTATACACACATCTACAGCAACAGTAGCTGTACTTCCAGAGGTTGATGATGTGGAAGTTGATGTAAACCCAAATGACTTAAAGATTGATGTGTTCCGTGCATCAGGTAATGGTGGACAATGTGTAAATACTACAGATTCAGCTGTTCGTATGACTCATATTCCAACAGGAATAGTGGTTTCTATGCAAGATGAGAAATCTCAGCTGAAAAATAGAGATAAGGCACTTAAAATACTTAAGGCTAGACTTTATGAGAAGTATCAAAGTGAGCAACAAGCAGAGATTGCTGCTGAGCGTAAGAGCCAGGTAGGATCAGGAGATCGTAGTGCTAAGATTAGAACTTACAATTTCCCACAAGGTAGAATCACAGATCATAGAATTAATATGACTGTTTATAAATTAGACGCGTTTTTAGATGGTGAAATCAATGAGATGATTGATGCACTTACTACGCAGGAGCAAACAGATAAATTAAATCATTTAGATGATGAGCTTTAGTTAGTTTAATAGTAGGAGATGAAATGGATGCACCGAATAAGTAAAAGGCACCTTTTGAGAGATGCTTTAGTAGTCGCAGTATTTTTGGGATTGGTATTGGGTCTTAGACACCATACAGTCCAACCATTAAAAATGACACCTATGGACCACAACACAGATCAGAATTTAGAGTTAGAAGAGGAGTTTTTCTGGGGAGTGCATGTAGGCTAATTTAAGGAGATGAACGAGATGGAACATGGGGGATCCGAATTTTTGATCGACTTAGTAGTAATTTTGGTATTTGCAAATTTAGGTGGTTTTTTAGCACAAAAACTTAAGCAACCAAGTGTTTTGGGACAAATTTTAGTTGGAGTGATAATTGGACCTGCGGTTATTGGATTGATTGGTCAATCTTCATTTATTGCTCATTTTGCAGAAATCGGGGTAATACTTCTTATGTTTATAGCAGGATTGGAAACGGATCTCAAGGATTTGAAGGCTTCAGGGAAGTCTTCATCTCTCATAGCTATCGGAGGTGTTTTGACACCACTTTTATTTGGTTTCCTAGCGGTAATGATTGCGGAACCTAGTTCTAGTTTTAATGAGAGATTGTTTGTGGGGATAATACTTACTGCAACTAGTGTAAGTATTACTGTTCAGGCACTTAGAGAATTGGAACAGCTAAGAACTAAGGTAGGTATAGGAATACTTGGTGCGGCTATTATTGACGATGTGCTAGGTATCATACTACTTACTATTACAGTTGGGATGATAAGTCCTGATTCTGGATCTAGTGTATACCTAGTTCTTATACAGATTATAGGATTTTTTACATTGACATTTTTTGTAGGAGTGCTTTTTGTTAGGATGATGAAAAAGTACCATAGATACTTAAATAGAGGTAATACTATTTTGCAATTAGCCCTTGTTTTTTGCTTTGTAATGTCAGTTTTAGCAGAGGAATTAGGGGTAGCAGCTATAATAGGAGCTTATTTCACAGGAGTAGTATTTTCGACGACTTCTTATAGAAATAGAGTGTCTAGTGAAACACAGCGTATTGCATATGTGTTATTTACTCCAGTATTTTTTGTAAATATTGGGCTAAGCGTTAATTTCGATGGACTTAGCGAGTCGCTAGGGGTGGCTATTGCTATCATCATTGCGGCTATTGCAGGTAAACTAGTAGGGTGCTTTGTTGGAGCTAGGGTTTCCAAATTTTCTACTCGGGAATCGTTACAGGTCGGAATTGGTATGATTCCTAGGGCAGAGGTTGCGTTGATTGTTACTAATTTGGGACTAAAGATGAATATAATAGGTCATGAGATTTTCACATCTATTATATTGTTAGTATTAGTATCGACAATTGTAACTCCTATTATGCTTAAGGCTTCATTTAAGGGTGAAAAGAAATTAAAAGAGAGTGCTTAAACCAGGGGAGCTGTATTCCTGGTTTTTTTACGGACAATAGGTTAACTGAAGAAGTTTAGGGGAGAAAAATTGTATTTTGATCGGAATTTTATTTGAAATGAGATCTATAAGAGTTGAGGTGAGTGGATATGGAAACAAAGATTGTAAAAATGACCCAAGATAATATAGATAAAAAAGCCATAGAAGAAGCAGGCGATATATTGAGAAATGGGGGACTGGTTGCATTCCCAACAGAAACGGTTTACGGATTAGGTGCAAATGCACTTGATGAAAAAGCAGCTATGTCTATATACAAGGCAAAGGGAAGACCTTCTGATAATCCGCTGATAGTTCATATAGCTCGCAGAGAAGATTTGGATTCGTTGGTAGAGTCTGTATCTGATGGAGCTGAGAGACTTATGGAAAAATTTTGGCCAGGTCCACTTACTATAGTATTTAAGAAGAGTAAATTGGTTTTGGATTCTATTACAGGAGGACTTGATACTGTAGCGATTCGAATGCCGAATCATAAAATCGCCTTAGAGCTTATAAAAGAAGCAGGGGTACCTGTAGCTGCACCTAGTGCAAATACATCGGGAAAACCAAGTCCTACAATAGCAAGCCATGTTGTAGAGGATATGGATGGAAGGGTAGATATGATAATAGACGGCGGAGATGCTGGATATGGAGTAGAATCTACTGTTGTTGATGTTTCAGGTGATGAACTGATGATACTTAGACCAGGCGGAATAACTGCTGAGGATCTTAGAGGAGTATTTGAAAAGGTGAGCTTAGATCCTGCGCTAGAGTATGGTGTATCGGATGCAGTTCCGAGATCACCGGGACAAAAATACAAGCATTATTCACCAGAGGCAGAGGTCATAATTTACACTTCTAGTGATTTAGATAAACTTTCAACAGGTATATCTAAAGTGTACGATGATTATGTAAAAGAGGGCAAGAAACCAGGAATACTTTCGACTGCTGAAACTAGTGAAAGTTATGGTGAAAGACTTCAACTGATATTGGGAGATAGATCAAATCCTATAAGTTTATCTTCTAGGTTATTTAAGAGATTAAGAGAATTCGATCAATTAGGTGTGGATGTTATTTTGGCTGAGGGATTGAATCAATTGGGTATCAATCTTGCAACGATGAATCGCTTGAAAAAGGCGGCAGCGGGGCAAGTAATTGTTATAGATTAGGCATCGTTTAGATGGGTTTGGGTATAGTTTAGATAGATTTTGCTACATTTATTTTATTAAATTTAGAGGAGGCAGCATTCGATGAAAATTGGTATTGGTAGTGATCATGGTGGATTTGAACTTAAAGAGCATTTGAGAGCGCATCTAGAGGAAAAAGGGTTTGATGTAAAAGATTATGGAACTTATAGTGAGGATTCTGTAGACTATCCAGAAATAGGTAAAAAAGTAGCTAATGGTGTCATTGCAGAGGAAGTTGAACTTGCTATTTTGGTTTGCGGAACTGGTATAGGCATAGGAATATCTGCTAATAAGGTTCCAGGAATAAGATGCGCTATTTGTAGTGATGTTTATTCTGCTAGAATGTCTAGAGCACATAATAATGCAAATATGATATCTATAGGTGGCAGAGTTGTAGGTAGAGATTTGGCATTTGAAATTATTGATACTTGGCTTAATACAGAATTCGAAGGTGGTCGTCACGCTAGACGTGTTGGCAAAATCGAAGGTTAGTTTTTAGTAAGTTAGTTTTTAGCAAGTTGTTTTTTTGTGACTTGGCTTTTACTAGCTGTATATTTTTTTGTAATTTTGAGCATAGCTCATTAAAATAAAGGAGGAACTCATATGGGTAAAGTTTTTGAAATGGACCATCCAATGGTAAAACACAAATTGACATTTATTCGTGACAAGCGTACTGGAACAAAGGAATTTAAGGAATTAGTTAAAGAGGTTTCAATCCTTATGGCTTATGAAGTAACACGCAATTTCCCACTTGAAGAAATTGAAATTGAGACGCCAGTTTGTAAGACAAAAGCTCACGTAGTGGCAGGGAAGACAGTAGGCATCGTACCAATATTAAGAGCTGGTTTAGGGATGGTTGAAGGTATGTTATCTGTAGTTCCATCTGCAAAGGTTGGACATGTTGGTTTATACCGTGATCCAGAAACTTTAGAGGCTGTAGAATACTATTGCAAGATGCCTTCAGATATAGATCAAAGAGAACTTATAGTACTTGATCCTATGCTTGCAACAGGTGGTTCTGCTATTGCTGCTATCACTCTTTTAAAAGAGAGAGGGGCAAAAAATATCAAGATGGCGAATTTAATAGCTGCTCCAGAAGGAATTGAGGCAGTTCAAAAAGCACATCCTGACGTGGATATCTATGTAGCTGCTGTAGATGAAGGCTTAAATGATCACGCCTACATCGTACCAGGTCTTGGTGATGCAGGCGATAGAATTTTCGGAACTAAATAAAAGCGGCAAGTCCCATACTAACAGTGGCGATTACCATAACCGCAGTAATGACAAGGCAGATTACCTGTCTTGTTTTTTTATTTAAATTCATTTTATTCACTCCTTTATTATAATATCCAATGAAAATATTATAGCAGATAGATGTGGAAATGCAAGTTATAGGTAAAAAGTGGCAGTAAGGATGTGTTAAAAGCAGTAAAGATGTGTTAAACGTAGTGAGGATGTATTGAGATATAGATTAAAAAATGGTGTTTTAGCAATGGGGCAAGTGACAGATGTCAACTTAGAGGAAAGCGGTTACTGATAATGGATATCATTTTTTGATAATTTACCGTATTTAGTTGAAGAATTAGTAATTTTTGTGTAAAATGAGGATAGCGCGATTTGCGTTCAATCTTATTTGTTGGGGAGGATGTAGAATGAAAAAGTTTAAGACAATACTAGCTGCTTTATTGGTTTCAGCTATGGTAGGTACGTCGTTTGCACCTGTAGCGTTTGCAACTGAAACAACTAAAGCTGAAACGACTACAGCAGCAACAGAGAAAAAAGAAGTAAAAGCAGAGGTAGCATCAAATGTAATTGACATCGTTACTTTCAATGACTTCCACGGAAACTTGAAAGAGAGCGGAAAGAATGTTGGTATGGCTAAAATGATAGCTGTAGCTAACGAAAAGCAAGCTGCAAATGAGAACACAATTGTTGTATCTGGTGGAGATAACTACCAAGGTTCAGCTATGTCAAATCTTACTTATGGTAAGCCAGTAAATGATATGTTCAAAGCTATGAACGTTGAAGTATCAGCTGTTGGTAACCACGAATTTGACTGGGGTACAAGCTATATGAAAGAATGGCAAGAAAGAGGAGATTTCTCATTCTTGGCAGCTAACGTTGTAGAAGAAGCAACTGGTAAGACTCCAGCTTGGGCTAAACCTTACCAAATTGTTGAGAAAAACGGAAAGAAAATTGCATTTATAGGACTTTCTACAGTATATACTTTAGAGTCTACAAGTGCTAAAAGCCTTAAAGGTTTAGATATCAAAAACGCAGCAGAAACTGCTAAAGAGTGGGTTGAATTCTTAAAAGCAGGTAAAGCAGAAGAGGGAACTCCAGATGCAATATTTGCACTTACTCACGTGCCATCATGGCAAGATAAATATGGTAGCGATCCTACTATTCCTGTAACAGGTGAAGAAATGGTAGAATTAGCTAAAGTTGAAGGACTTAACGGAGTTATTTCTGGTCACTCACACCAAACTGTAGCAGGTTATGTTGAAAAAATGCCAGTTGTACAGGCTTACAAGTATGGACGTGCAATGGGTAAAATGTCAGTAGAATTTAAAGAAGATGGAACAGTAGTTGCTACACCATCTATCGACTTATTATACAAGCGTAGTGGAGATATAGTTGCTAGCGAAGAAGGAACTAAAACTTATGCTAAGTGGGAAGAAGAGTTAAAGCCAATTATGCATGAAAAAGTTGGTGTTGCTATTGAAACATTTGGACATGACACATCGGTTAACAAAACAACAGCTTTAGGCTCATTTGTTTGTAAATTGATGGGAGAATTAGCTGATGCTCCAATCGCTATCCAAAATGGTGGTGGACTTAGAAGAGATATGCCAAAAGGTGATTTGACAATGGGACTTATGTATGAAATCATGCCTTTTGACAATACACTATACACAATCGAAATAACTGGTGCAGATCTTAAGATGAATATCGACAATGGTTTACAACCAGAAAATGCTAAAGCTGGATCATTCTCAGGTCTTTATGTAGAATATGACATGAGTAAAGCAGCTGGTGAGAGAATTGTAAAAATTACTCTTGAAGATGGAACTCCAATCGAAGCAGACAAGTACTACAAAGTTGTTTCAAATGACTTCTTGGTAGAAAATCCAGGAGCAGACGGATACGATTTCTCTAAAGGTAAAAATCCAAAGAATCTTATGGTTCCAATCAGAGATGCTATGGCTGATTACATCAAAGAAAAAGGTACTGTAACTCCAGAAGTTGTTGATTATGAAGTAAATGTAGAAGGCAAAACAGACGCTACAGAGGTAGCTAAAGAAGAACCTAAAAAAGAAGAAGTTAAAGAAGTAGCTAAAGAGGAAGTTAAAGAGTCAGCTTCAGAAGATCAAGAAGCTACTAAAGTAAATGCTCAAAAAGAAAAAGCAGATGCTTCTTACACAGTATATACTGTACAATCAGGTGATGTTCTTTGGAAAATCGCTGAAAAATTCGGTATGACTTATAAAGAGTTAGGTGAATTAAATAACTTAAAAGACGTGAACATGATTCATGTTGGACAACAGTTAAAAGTTCCTAGCAAATAGGATTGAACGAAACGAATTTTGAATTATAGCATGGGGTAGGTAGGAGAACCTGGGGCGAAGACCTCAGGTTCTTTTTCGCTAATTGAAAAAGCTAATTGAAAAAGCTAATTGAGAAAAGCTAATTGAGAAAAAGAGAGATGTAGTGAATAAAACATGTTGTTGTTGCTACAAATCTAAAAGAGCATATAATAGAGTGAAATGGAGTCGATGATATGAAATTGAAGTGTAAAATACATAGGGTCATATATTTATTGATTGTATTTGCAATGATGTTTCCGCTTGGAGCAGTTTTGGCAAGTGGAGATAATAGTGATAGTGATTTTGACAGAGAAGCAGGACTTAAACAGCATTTTGAAGAAGAAGTTCGTCTTAGAGAGCATGTTGTAAAGGCTAAAATTATAGACATAGTATATGATGATACTAATGAAGTAAGACCAAATCTGCCCATAGAGTCAGATATTAGGTATCAAAATTTAAAGGTAAGGTTATCTAATACAAAGCACAAAGGAGAAATTTTTACTATTAGAAATACTATAGAAATGGTTATGCCTTACAATATAATATATAAAAAGGGCGAGAGTATAATAATGTATTACACTGAGTATGAAGATGGTACTATCGAAGGATTGAGACTTTTCGGAAGATCTAGAGAAGTTCCAATTTATCTTATTGTAATATTGTTTGCAGTTTTAGTGATATTGATTGGCCGACAAAAAGGTCTAAAATCAATAGCTACACTTATTTTTACCATATTTATGATATTTTGTGTTATGCTGCCACTGGTATTACGTGGATTTTCTCCTATATTAGTTGCTGTAGGTATAGCATCCATAACATCGGTGTTTACATTGATGCTAGTTAGTGGTAGAAATAAGAAAACAGCTACTGCTATAATGGGAACTATCGCGGGAGTTGTAATAGCTGGCTGCGTTGCAATTTTCTTTGGTCAGTGGGCGCAGCTTACAGGTCTAGGAAATGAAGATGCACAATTGCTTGCATATATACCACAGCATAGGAATATGGATTATCAAGGTCTTTTGTTTGCAGGAATCATAATAGGGGCTCTAGGAGCTGTTATGGACGTTGCTATGAGTATGGCTTCGGCTATGAACGAAATAGAGACTATACACCCTAAAATAAGCAATGCAGAGCTTTTTAAATCTGGTATGAATGTTGGTAGAGATGTTATGGGTTCTATGTCAAATACACTTATACTTGCATATGTAGGTGGTTCTATACAGATATTGCTACTATTTTTAGCTTATCAAATATCACCATTTGTTATAATGAATATGGATCAAATGGCGTCGGAGATAATAAGAGCACTTGCGGGAAGTATAGGACTAGTTTGTGCTATACCAGCTACGGCAGTTGTGTATATCAAAAATAGAACTAATAAAGTTAGGAAAATCAAAAAATCAAAAAAATAGCGCTTATTATAGCGCTAATAATTCTTTCAAATCCCCGACTCTAGATCGACTCACGGGGATTTTTTCTTTGTGTTTTTCGAGATAAGCATTCCAAGAATACCCTATTGTAGGAGATAGTTTTACAAGTTTATTCAAATTTATTAGATAACTTTTATGGCATCTGTAAAAGTTACTAGCTACGAGTTTTTTCTCATAATACGAAAGAGTCTTGTTAATAGTATAGTGGCAGTCAGAAGTATGGATGTGTATTTCTTTTCCTCTAGATTCGAAGTAAGATATATCGTTTATATCGATAAGTATCATGCTTTCATCTTGAGAAATTACTATTTTACCCAGAGGCTTCATAGAACTAGTAGATATCTCTTCTAAAATGTCGGGATTTATAGATTTGCTTTTATTTACTATTCTAGATAGAGTTTGATTTAAGCGCTGAGTAGATATAGGTTTCAAAAGATAATCAAGGGCATTTATCTCAAAGGCCTCTATCGCATATTCGTCGTAAGCTGTAGTAAATACTATATTGCAATGTGGAGTTATCTTTAAAAGCTGCTCTGCAAGATATATTCCGTTTAAATCAGGCATTTCAATATCTGTAAATACTAAATCCGGAGCTTTAGTTTTAAAATCAGATAAAGCTTCAAGTGCTGATGTATAAAGTCCTATTATATCAACTTCTGTGTTATGCTCTAGTAGACTTTTTAGATATTTAGCAGCATTTGGTTCATCGTCTATTATGAATGTTTTTACCATTTTCAATACCCCTTTTAGATGTTATTGGAATTTGTATATCAATTCTAGTTCCAGTTGATTTTGAGCTTGTTATGACTAGACCACGTCCATAAAGCATTTCTAACCTGTGATGAGTTGCATAGAGACCGAGCCCAACTCTTTTTTGAGATTGTGATTCTACTAATTTGCCCGAAAGAAGTTTTTTTACATTGGTTTTTGATATTCCAGGTCCGTTGTCTTGTATGCTTATTACTACCCCTGAATTCGAATGTTTTATAGAGATAGATAGAAATATGTTATTATTTATATTCCCATGTTCTATAGCATTTTCTACTAAAGGTTGTAATAAAAGTGGAGGGACTCTTAAAAAATAAGAATTTGGATCTATATCATAATTTACATTTATTTTATTGCCGAATCGTGCTCTTTGAAGAGCGATATACGAATGCACTACATCTAGTTCTTGTTTTATAGAGACTACTTTGTCTAAATTTTGAGTTTCGGATCTGAACTTAGCTCTCAGGTAATTGCTGAAATCAATCAGTAAATCTTTTGCTTGTTCTGGTTCAGTATCAATCATGTAAATTGCTGTGTTTATGGAATTGTGAAGAAAGTGTGGTGCGATTTGAGATTGCAATAGTGATATTTTGAAATTAGTCTGTTCTTTGGCTCCTTCAAATGCTTTAGATATATCTAAATTTAGAGAGTGTGAGAAACAGAGTAAAAATACTAGTATGCCCAAAGAGAATAGATTTGAATATTCATTAAAAACTATCAGTCCTTTTTGTGTACAAGAGTTCAATGCATATCATTGTGCACGAAGTTAAAATTCCAAATAGAACTATCGCATAGTGTTTTTTGTATTTTATTTCAATAATTATAAAATAGCATATGATTATTGATAGCAAAATCATAGATGCGCCTATCATCAGCAGAACTTTGCCATAGATTTCAAAAGGAAAAATCAATATTATAAATAAATAGCTAATAAGAGTTATTCTAGCAAATAGAAATAGTTCCCTAGGAATAATATTTTCAAAGTAGCTGAAAATAATTTCAAATATAATAAGAATAATTAGCACACTAAAAAAATATTCCAATTTAAATTGCATTTCAAAAGAGAAGTCTAAAGAAAAAGCACTCAATATAAAGCTACTAGTCAAAGCTAGTTTGAAAATGCAAAAGAGTGATGTGGTAGCTAATTTAAAATATAGTTGACTTTGATTTTGTAAAAAAGACATACTTAGATTCCAGAAAAATATGAAGCAAAATATTCCTAAAAGAATTGAAGATTTGAACAATTCATGTTTTGAAATATTTTGTATGTTTTCAGGGATACCTATTAGTATGGGTGTCCAAGCACCGCCCTTAAAATGGTGGAAATTAGAAATTTTTAGAGACAGATATAAGACATCACTGCTTGGTTTATATATGATTGTTTGGTGTTTTATTTGAGCAAATTCAGAGCTTTTATCATTTCCGATAAGACCAGATGATATCAATTCACTATTATTTATTGAAAAGCTATAAGCTGATGGCATATCCATAAATTTAAATGAGTAGAGTTCGTAGTTCGGGTTTAGTTTTAATTTCAACATATATTCACCATAGCCTTGCGGTGAATAATTTGGATTTTGAGAAAAAGAACCTGGTAATTTTGCAAATTCACCTAAGCTAGAATTTTTTAAATCCAAATAGTTAAAGGACCATTCGCCGTTTAATGAGTGAATATATCTTTGAAAATCGTATTCAGATAAATCTAAATAGCCATTTTGGGCAGAAGTATAATCTATATCTATATTTGATGGCTCAAGTGCTAATAATGAGATTAAAATAAATACAAAAATAATTAAAAATCCTGCTCCGATTATTTTCATAAACTGTTTTTTCATTATTTGTCTCCAATTTTACATTTAAAATTCTGTGTCATTATATGTTATAATTATAGCATATAATGGGTTGTATGGGTGTTTGGATAGATTTGAGGAGGATTAAAATGGCAAGACGCGATAAACACAATTATTATTTGGACATAGCAGAAACTGTACTAGAGAGAGGGACTTGTCTTAGAAGAAATTATGGTGCGATAATAGTTAAGCATGATGAAATTATTTCTACAGGATATACAGGAGCTCCTAGAGGTAGAGAGAATTGTTCAGATTTGGGGTATTGTATGAGAAATAAATTACAAATACCTAGAGGGCAGAGATATGAGATGTGCAGAAGTGTTCATGCTGAGCAAAATGCTTGTTTACATGCATCGAGACGAGAGATGATTGATGGAACATTGTATTTAGTTGGAAGAGATGTAAAGACTGGAAAACTTGTTGAAAATGCGAATTCATGTGCAATGTGCAAACGACTTGTTATTAACTCTGGTATAAAAGAAGTGGTTATACGAGACACCCATGAGGAATATAGAGTGATTTTGGTATCGGATTGGATTGAAAATGATGACTCATTGACTGAAGAAATGGGCTACTAAAATCTGTAAATTCTGAATTTGAAAAGAAGTATTGACTTATCAATCTGCCCGTGGTATTATATATCTTGTCAGCAGGACAAACCGCTGACATGCTAGGCCGAAGTGGTGGAACTGGCAGACGCGCTGGATTCAAAATCCAGTGGTGGAAACATCGTGTGGGTTCGAGTCCCACCTTCGGCACCAGAGAGTGTCATCACTTGCTGAGTGATGACGAAAGGAGATGCGATTGCATCTCCTTTTTTTGTGTTCTAAAAAATTTCAAAATAAAAATAAGCTACCTTTTGCAGATTATATAATTATTGGTAAAAATAACCCAGTAATATATATTGAATAGGTAGCCTATTTTAAAATAGTACTAAAAAATTTTATTTGTCGTTTAGAGTTTGCTTCTCAATATTTCTATGTTTTGTTCCCATCTCATAAGCATAACCGATGCTTAATAACTTATCATCTTCAAATGCTCTACCTACGAAAGTAACACCAATAGGCTCATTATTTTCTCTATACCCTGCAGGAACGGTTAGAGCTGGATATCCTGCTGCTGCGTAGACTCCAGATAAATGATTGCTAATAGAGAATATTGCATCCACATCTTTCAGAGCTTCATCTAAAGCTGTTCGAGTTGTAGTTCTATTAGAATCTACAAGAGCTTTCAGCTTATCTTCAGAAAGAGCTTCTTTTTGAGCTGATTCTATTAAATCTTGACCAAGAGGAGCTCTATTTTCAATGTCTTCTTTATTATATGCTATAAGATCTTCTATAGAACGTATAGATTCAATATCGTTTGATTTTATATAAGCATTTACTCCGTATTTGAATTCGCTTTTCAAAACATTCATAGAATCTATATTAAATGCGGACATAGGAATTTCTACTTCGATAACTTCTGCGCCGAGTTTTTCAAGTTCTGTTTTTACATTTTCAAGTGCAGCTTTATCTTCGCTTCTCTGTAGATAAGAGAATACTTCACCAGTAGCTAGTGCTATTTTCTTGCCCTTCAAATAACTAGAATCTAAAACATTTTTATAGTCTTTGCCTTTGTACTTCTCATTATCTGTGAGTGCATACAATAGAGCAGCTGCATCCTCGACGTGTCTAACTGTTGGTCCGGCAGTGTCTTGTGAATCTGCTATAGGGATTATGTTCTCTGTGCTCCACAGACCCCATGTAGGTTTTAATGCAACTACGCTATTTTGTCCCGAAGGATAAATTAACGATCCGCTAGTTTCTGTACCTATGGCTAGTGCTGATAGGTTAGCTGATACTGAAGCTGCGGGACCAGAACTTGATCCACCTACATCAAATGTTCCGTAGGGGTTGTGAGTTTGGCCACCTAGCGCCGAATAACCGTTATTGCTATTTGAAGTCATAAAATTTGACCATTCGCTCAAGTTTGCCTTACCGAGAACGATAGCACCTTGTTCCCTAAGTTTTGTTACTATATGCGCTTCTTTTTTGCTGAGAGCATTTTCGAGAGCCTTTGCACCTGCAGTGTTTGGAATATGGTCACCAGTTGCGATATTGTCTTTTAATAACACAGGAAGACCATATAGTGAGCCTCTAACATCTGTAGAGAATCTATCGCTATCTAGAGCCATAGCTCTTTCCAATGCTTTTGAATTTAAAGTTATTATTGAATTTAATTTATTTACATCATAAGCTTCTATTCTCTTTAGATAGTAAGTAACCAACTCTACGCTAGTTATTGATTTGTCATCTAGTGCTTTTTGTAAATCGGATACGCTAGCTTCTAGCACTATTTTATCTAATTCTTGAACTCGTTCGTTACTCATTGAATCCATAGCTGATTTAAAAGCGGAGAAGTCTAAAGCTTTTTTTGAGCTTGTTTTCACTTCTTTTTCATTTTGATTTTTTGCCCACTCTGATACCACTAAATCATTTGTGTTTTGCTGAGATGAATCTTTTTCAGAACTAACTATTTCGTTAGATACTGTATCTGTTTTAGATGTTTGCAAATAGATTCCCCCACCTACTATTGCAGCCGCTAAAACTAACCCTAATAATATTGACTGTTTTTTCATATTAAACTGAACCTCCTAAAATTTGAAATCACATTATTATATAATTACCCAATTAAGATTTGATTAAAAACGATATAAACGTAAATTAAGAAAAGTAAACTGCAAATTTTTTTTGTATATCTTCATTGTGGCTAATAATTTGTATATAATAGAAGGGATGTATTTATAGGGTTTTTTAATAGTTATTGGAGGGACAGATAATGAAGATCAAAGGAAAAATGACAATGTATTTGGCAGTGATACTTATTCTTATAACCGGGATAAGTGCTTTTTTTGCTAGAAGTATACAAAAAAAGACATCTACAGCTGTTGAAGAGAGCAAATGGGAACTTAATAGAAGTAGTGAAAAAGATGTAGAAAATACGCTGATGGAATTATCAAAGCAGATTGGTGAGTACGTGCTAATTCTCGAGAATGATTTAGAGCATATGCTCAAGATCGCTGGAGAAAGTATGATTGTAATTGACAGAGAGAGAACTAATGGAGGTAAGGATTTTGCACTAAAAAATTTAGTTGAGCTTAAAGAGCGTTTTGATGTGGATGATTTGTACGTTACTAACGCTGCTGGCGTATTTACTTATTCGACATCAAATCAGGCAGTTGGAAATAATTTATTTGATATATGGGAAGGATATAGAGGATTAATTACTGGGGAAACTGATGAAATAATTACGCCACTTACTATACAAGCAGAAACTGGTGATATATTTAAATTTATTGCACTTCCGAGAGCTGATGGACGAGGAATAGTTGAGGCGGCAATAGATGCTAATACTATAGGAGAATCACTAAAAGAGTTAATTGATGGCAAAAGCGGGATTGAATTGTTTAACCTTGTAAATTCAGATGGTGTGGTTTTAATTGAATCATCAGCAGAGGGAATAGATAATAGCATAAAAATTGGTGAGAAAAGTAGTGATCAGTTTATAAATGAGGTATTTAGCTCTAAAGAATCTAAAATAGAAGGCCTGGGAAGAAATGTAACTATATATGCGCCTATCGAAAAGCAAGGAAAGGTGATTTACGCTCTTAAGTTACAGTTAGATACAGTGGAGTACTATAGGAATCTAGATATAGCGACGAAGCACATGGAGAGTATACAGGGTATACAAGAGAGGGAAAGCTTAAAATCAATTTCAATGATAATAATATTTGCAGTAATTATACTTGTAACATCTATAATAATTGTTGGTTTTTACCTTAGACCATTAAAGCATTTGACACGAGAGGTAAATGAGATTTCAGAAGGAATATTAGATGGAGAAAATTTTCAAATAAGCACAAATGACGAATTTGGAGAATTGTCTAGAGATTTCAATTCTATGAAGAGGCAATTGAGAGAACTTATAGGACATCTTAAATCGCATGCAGAGGATGTTGATTCTTCAGCTAGTCAATTAGGAGAGATTATAGAACAAAATAGTCAAGCATCTACTCAGATAGCAGAATCTATAGGATTAGTAGCGGAAAATTCTAGAGAACAAATGGAAGTGGTGCAATCAGCTTCTGATAAGCTTGTAGATGCAGATAGTCATGTGGATTTGACATTGGATGCGTCGAAAGATATGCAAAATGAAGCGAAAAAGACGAAAGAAGTAACGATAAAGGGCAGAGATGCATTGGAAATTACTGAAGAAAAACTTGGAAAGACTGGTGAAAATATCGCCGAGCTTTCAAATTTTGTAGAGGAGCTAGATAAAAGCTCTAAAGAAATAGGGGATATACTTTCTGTCATTCAGGGGATTACTGAACAAACTAATTTGTTGGCATTAAATGCTGCTATAGAAGCATCGAGAGCTGGTGAACACGGAAGAGGATTTGCTGTAGTAGCAGAGGAGATTAGAAAACTAGCCATGAATTCGAAGAGCTCTACTGAACAGATAAATGATATCGTATCAAAGAATACTTCTAATACTGAGAGGATAATAAAATCGATTGAAGCAGTTACAGAAGTCATGGAAGAGAGTGTTTTAGCTATAAAAACTTCGGGAAAATATTTTGGAGATATAGAGAGTCAAGTAGCAAATGTAAATTCAGGAATAAATTCAGTTGAAAGAAAAATACTTGATATAAGGGCTATAATGCAGAGCGTAGTGGAAAAATCTTCTGAGCTTTCAAATTATGCAAAAGAGACGGCGGCAGAGTCACAAAATGTGTCGGCAGCAGCAGAAGAACAGCTTGCATCTATGGAGGAGACGCAGAGTGCAGGAGAGGCTCTTGAAAACTTAGCTAAAAATTTGTCAAATGAGGTAAGTCATTTCAAGCTATAGAAGTAGGAATAAGCATTGATTTTACCCTTTGAATGTATTATATTAGATACATGGACTTATGAGATAAGAGAATAGATATAATTTGTATCGATGATATAAAGAGGGGGAGCTCGGATGGGAACAATATTCGGAATCTTTATGGTAATGGTCATTTTATGGATTATTATATCGACGATTATGCTCAATGAAAAGGTTGAGACTTCAGTTGAGAATATGATGAAGGATAGTATTAATTTAGAAGAGACGATAAAAGAATCGGATATAGAAGATGTACCGGAAATAGTTTGGAAATATTACAATTTTGCAGGTGTTTTTGGTAAAAAGAAAATTTCTAGAGTTAAGCTCAAGATGAAAGGCAAGGTAAGACACGCAGAGCACGAGGTTTGGAGAACGTTTACATCAGAACAGTACTACACTATAGACCCTATAGCATATGTATGGAGTAAGAGAAGCTACATAGGTAGATTTCCGCTTACGCTTATGTATGAGAGACTAGGGGAAGCTATGGGTTATATGATTTATAAGGTATTTGGAAGTATAAAGCGATTCGAACACTCGGGAAGAGCTGTAAATGAAGCAGCAGTACTAAAATACCTAAGTGATGTACTTTGGTTTCCAACAGCGTTTACGCACCAAGATATTCACTGGGAGCCTGTTGATGATCAATCGGCAAGGGCTATAATTACCAAGGGAACGATAACTAGATCTGCACTGTTCTATTTTACAGAGGATGGTGTGCCAGTTAATTTTGTATCGAATAGATACAAGTATAGAGGCAAGGAAAAGGGAACTTACGAATGGTCAGTTCCAGTTAAAGGTTGGAAAGAATTTCACGGTTTTAAAGTGCCTCAATTTGGTAGAGTGCTTTGGCATTTGCCAGAGGGAGATTTTTGTTATATGCAATTTGAGATAGTTGATGTTCAGTTTGACGACAATTTTTAAAATAAGTTAAAAATTGCGGATGAGAAGTGAAAAGCGAAGAATAATCGATGAAGTCAGGAATTTAGGGTTGCTTTAAATTCTTGGCTTTGTTTTTGTTGTGATTCATAGCTATTTGCTAAGTAAATAGATTTTTATGCGAGGTAATTTAAAGAACTGTGATATAATTGAACTACCAATAAAAATCATTTATATAAGGAGGACTAAATGTTATCTACTAAAGCAAATGAAGTACTTGAAACCTTAAATGCAGATAGTGTACCAATGGGAAAACTTAAATCCATAGCTAAAGGCATTAAAAGAGACCATGCCTTAGCTATGGAACTGTGGTCAACTGAAAAATATTACCCGAGACTTGTGGCTGTTCTTATTTTAGATAAAAATACACTGTCATTGTCTGTTATCGAAACCATGATGTCGGACTTGGCTGTTCATGAAGAAACCGAAGCTCTAAGAATATCCGAGTGGTTTCTGGCAAACCAACTTACTAAAAGCAAGAAGACAATCAAATTACTAGAAAGTTTTCAACACCATAATCAATCAATACTTAGAAGACTATTTTGGTATTATCAAGCCAGATTAAGATGGACAGGCAAAACAGAATTTGAGAATACCAATAGGTTGGTTCATGACATAGAATCTGACTTAGCGACAGAAGAACCGATTGTTCAGTGGACTATGAATATGTGTGCTGCATGGATTGGAATTTTTGAGCCTATTTATAAAGATAGATTAGTTGCTCTAGGAGAAAAAGTTGGTTTATACAAGAGTGAAAAGGTAGCAAAAGGTTGCACTCCTAACTATTTACCTGAATTTATAAAAATTGAGTCTGAAAAACACAAATAGGTAAGATGGTTTCATTCTTTTTCGTTACCTGATATTTCTTTTTTGCTTGTTTTTCTTTCTTTTCCCTGCTAGAATGTAAAAAATACTTGCAGAAAGGTGTGGTGGTTTTTAGATGAGTGATGTATTTGTAAATAGTGAAACTAGGCTTTACGGTTTGAT
>JAOAQY010000158.1 GCA_025210965.1 Tissierellales bacterium | reverse complement strand
ACCTTATCATTTGTAAATACATTAGCCTCTATCAATGTATCTGTATACAACGCTTCCTCTTCACTAAGATTTACCATGCCATCATTTGGCAAATTTTCTAATAACTTAGAATAAATCATTTTGTGCCTAGCTTCGTCTTTTGCTAATTTTTCAAACAACGCCTTAGCTTTAGCATCTTTCATTTGATGTGCTAAGCTTTGATACAGCTCATTCGTCTTTTCCTCATTAATAACTATAGTGTTTATAAGTCTTTTTGCATCATAAGCCTTTCCCATAAAAAACCCCTCCTGTAAATTTATATAATAAAAAATGATAGGTTTAACCTATCATTTCTATACCCATTATTTATTTTCACACTACATTTTAACAAAATTTAACCAATTATTGCATAATAGATTACTGGTAAAAATATAGCTGGCAGCATATTTCCAACTTTTATTTTTTCCTCAGTAACTCCCAATACATTGAATGCTAAGCCTATTATAAGCACTCCTCCAACCGCTGATAACTCTGTAACCATGACTTCACTAATTAATTTAGACAAACTGCTCGCAAATAAAGTAATCGCCCCTTGATACACTAGTACTGATCCAGCTGAAAACATAACACCTATACCAAAAGTCGACGCAAATATTACTGACGATATTCCATCCAATATAGATTTTGCCATCAATGTATCGTATCTTCCAGTAAGACCGCTTTCAATTGCTCCCATTATTGCCATGGCCCCTACACAATAAATTAAAGATGATGTTATAAAACCTTCCGTAAAATTTCCATTTGAATTTTTAAATTTAGATTTTAAATATTCGCCTAGATGCTCAAGCCTCAGTTCTATATTCAATGTCTCTCCAATTATTGATCCTATAACAACAGATAATATCATGACCATGAGGTCATTACTTTTTAAAGCATTGCTAATTCCAATAATAATAATACACAGTGGAATCCCCTGCATTATTATCTTTTTGTACCTATCCGAAATACCTTTTCTCATGAATATTCCTATTAAACTTCCAACTATTATTGCAATAGCATTTATTATCGTGCCTAACATAGCTTTACCTCCTAAATTCACAATGTGACACTATTCTATTATATACCCAACTAAAAATCAAATATAATTATTCCAAAATCTATATTTTCCAACAAAAAAACACGCTAATCTACATAGATTGAAAATCTAAATAGATCTTCTAATCTAGCAAATAACGTGTCTTCAAAAATCATAATATATATAGGCTAACTTTACTTTTTAGAATAATTTTTTGCTTGTTCTGCCGCTTTAACTACCTTTTTCAAATCATGACCTAGTGAAGCTTCTACAACAGCTGCGATACTCCCTTCTACAAAAGGTGTATCAGCTAAAATAATTTTCTCTCGAATCTCTTCATCTAAGAATTCAAGTGCCATCTGAGTACTCATAACAGAGCTTCCAATATCGGCAATTAATACCACACCGTCTCCTGTATTTGCATCTTCTATAGCACTCATTATTTTAGTTGTATCAGTTCCTATTCTTCCATCCGCTGTTCCTCCTGCATTTATTAGTTTAATTTCACTCTGCGCCATTTGTTGGCAAAGCTCTATCGTTCCTTCTACTATCTTTACACTATGTGATACCAAAACAATTCCTACCATATTATCCTCCATTATCTAGCTGTTAATCGTCACCATCGGACTATAAGTCCATTTTACTTATCCAAATTCCTAACTTATTTAGCTGAAAGATATCTAACTAAAAGCTATTTAGCCACAGGCTATTTAGCTAAAACTTCCGCTATTACTTTAAGAATCAGATAACTCGATGTAGCCCCAGGATCTTGATGCCCTATGCTTCGTTCACCAAGATAACTAGCACGCCCTTTTGTAGCTATTATCTCTTTAGTATATTCTACTCCTTTTTCAGCTGCTATCTCTGCTAATTTAGACGCTTCTGACAAATCCTGCCCTTTTTCAATTGATTCATAAAATGCCTCTTGTGCTGGAATCAATGCATCTAACATAGTCTTACAACCTTTATCGGACTTTCCTCTCATCTTTATTCCCTCGATAGCTTGATTGTATATATCCACAAAGTCTTGTTTCTCCAATTCCATCTTTCCCTTTGCTACTGCAGCTGCCTTCATAAAAGCCGTCCCATAAAGTGGACCAGAAGCTCCTCCAACCGTTGATATCAAAGTCATAGCTACCATTTTCAAGATATCGCCACAATCTTTTTCTCTCACTGTGTCTATCTTAGCTTTTACTTCATTAAACCCTCTAGCCATATTTATGCCATGATCTGCATCTCCAATTGCTCTATCCAAATCATTTAGCATTTCTTTGTTCTCTATAATAGTATCCGCTATTTTTTCAATCGTTTCTAACAATAAATCTCTATTCATGATAGCCTCCTAATTTTCAATGTATCAATTTATTTCCAAGCTGGTGTATCTGCTTTTGCATCCAAATAACCTTTTAATTCCTCATCTAATTTTAGAACTGTAACTGAAGCTCCTTGCATTTCGAGAGATGTCATCATATTCCCTATTATAGTTTTATAAATATTTAGACCTTTTTCTTCTAGCAAAACATGAACATCATTATTCATAACATATAACTCCATAAGTGGTGTTCCGCCTAAACCATTAACCATAATTGCTACATCTTCCCCTTCTTCAATCTTTATATCTTCCAAAATTTTTGCTAGCAAGTCATTTACTATCTCTTTTGCTGATTTCATTTTTTCTCTATGAGTTCCTGGCTCTCCGTGGATCCCAAGACCCATTTCAAATTCATCCTCAGGAAGTTCAAATCCTGGTTTACCTGCCGCTGGAACTATACAAGGTGTAAGTGACATACCCATAGTTCTTACATTTGCTATAACCTTTTCCGCTACTCTTTTAACTTCAGCTAAATCTTTTCCAGCCTCTGCTGCTGCACCTGCTATTTTGTGTACAAATAGTGTTCCCGCGATTCCACGTCTTCCAGTTGTATACGTACTATTTTCAACAGCTACATCATCATTAACTATAACCTTTTCTACTTTTATATCTTCCATTTCTGCCATTTCCGCTGCCATTTCAAAGTTCATTACATCTCCAGAATAGTTTTTTATAACTAACAATACCCCTTCTCCACTGTCAACTGCTTTTACAGCTTCGAAGACTTGGTCTGGAGTTGGTGAAGTAAATACTTCTCCCGCAACTGCTCCATCTAGCATTCCAAGACCTACATAGCCTCCATGTGCTGGTTCATGTCCACTTCCACCGCCACTGACAAGAGCTACTTTTCCTTTTATAGGTGATTCTTTTCTAACCAAAACATTAAAACCTTCTAATCTTCTAACATAGTTTGGATGCGCTTTTACTACTCCATCTAACATTTCGTTTACAACTTGCTCAGTTTGATTAATTAATTTTTTCATAAAAAAATCCCCCTTTAATATATCAAAGTAAATTAAATCTACTTCAATTTCATTTATCAGTTACTTATTACTATTTGCAATTATTATGCCAAAAAACAAAGCCTTTTTTACTCACTTCCCAATTTAATTCTGATAAATTTTATCAACCTATTGGTATTTTTTATCAGAATCAAGTAAGCCGTATTTTTTTGCTTTAAGAGAAATAGTTCTATGTGTCAATCCTAAAGCTTTACCAGCTTTATTAAAACTTTTGTGTAACTCTAATGCCATTTTTATAATCGCCTTATCGTATTCTTCCATTTTAGCTAATTTCCCTTGTTTAAGATTAACTAATCCATAATCCAATTTTTCTCTCATCATAGAAATATGCTTTGGAAGATATTTAGGTTTTATTAAATAATCATCAGAAAGCATCACAGCTCTTGTCAAAACATTTTCAAGTTCTCTAATATTTCCTGGCCATTCATAATTTTCAAAACACTCTAATGCTTCTACGCTGATTTTCTTGTATTCCATATTTTCACTCTCAGCTATTTTTTTCAAGAAAAATTCAACTAATAATAGCAAATCTTCTTTACGTTCACGAAGAGATGGCACTTCTATAGGTATTACATTTAATCTATAATACAAATCCTCTCTAAATAATTCTTGTCGAACCATTTCTTCCAAATCTCTATTAGTTGCTGCAATAATTCGTACATCTATCTTAATAGGAAAATTTCCACCAATTCTATCTATTTCTCCTTCTTGCAATACACGCAATAGTTTCACTTGTAAATTCAATGGAATTTCTCCAATTTCATCTAAAAATAACGTTCCTCCATCAGCTAACTCAAATTTTCCTTTCTTCAATTGATTCGCTCCAGTAAAAGAACCCTTCTCATAACCAAACAACTCACTCTCAAGTAGATTCTCTGGAATTGCTCCGCAGTTGACCTTAACCATCCTTGATTTCGATCTAGGGCTCATATCATGAATCGCTCTAGCTATAAGCTCTTTACCAGTACCACTCTCGCCTAGTATCATTATAGATGCTTTCGTTTTAGAAACTTTTGATGCTATCTTTAGACAGTCTTTTAAACTCTGACTATCTCCAATTATACCCTTAAATGCTGAATCTATAGTATTTTTTTCATTTAACTCTGTTTTCAAATACTCCAACTGTTTTTCTGTTTGTTCAAGTAGATTTCTTATGTGTTCAAATTCAGTAACTTCTTTATAGCTAGATAGCACTCCCACAAAATCTTCATTTATCCTTACGGGCGTGGCACTAGATAATATTTTCCTTCCATCCTTTTGATGTATTACTAAATCAAATACTTTTTTCTGTGTACTTAACACCTTGACACTTGGACTATTAGGCAATAAAGTTTTAATATTCTTGTCGATAACTTCAGTTTTATTTACCTTCCATATTTTTTCATAAGAAGGATTGACATATAATACATCACCCTCTCTATTCACGAAACAAATACCATCTGATATATGGTTTAATATACTGCCAAATCTATCTTTTATATCTGCCGTAAATTCAAGTTCGGTACGGAGTGCTTCTATTTTTGTAATATCTTTAAATATTCCCAGTTTCCCAATTAGATGATTTTCTTCAGAATATACATTTGAAAAATCTATAAGACCTATATGATCTCCTATTTTTATCCTTTTTTCCTTTATTGGCTCTTCACTCATCAGTACTTCTGATAATTCATTTTCTCCCCAAATATCATATGGAGCCCTTCCGATTAATTCTCTATCTTTAAATCCCGTCAGCTTTTCTGCTGCTGAATTAACTAAAACTATTACTTGGTCTCTATTTAGGTAAAAAACGGCATTATAAAGTGCTTCTAATATTTTATCACTTGCAATAGCATTTTCATCTAGCACTCTATCTAACCACTCTGCTTCTTCATCTGAAATCACAATGCTACCTTTAAGAAGTGCTTCCATCTGATCTATAGCTGTAATTTCATCTCGTCCAGATGCATATATGCTAACTTCATCATTATGTTTTATATCAAGAGCTGTTACCGCTAACATACTAGTCAAAGGTACTTTAACTTCTGATTTTTCTATATATAACTTTGTCTGACATTTACGATCAATTCTACTAGCTTCTCCCGTAATCATAGCCGCTGTCCTTGCATGAACACCTCTTTCTAATCCTATTGTAAACTTTCTTTTTTCCATCTATACCTCTTTTCACTACATTTCGGTATGTTCCATATCCTCATAAAAACAATAATCGTTTTTAGTACTACTCTTCACATAATACATTGCTTCATCAGCTTTTTTTAAAACAATTTCCTGTTCTAGTCCATCCTGTGGAAGTCTTGCTATACCTATACTAATACCTATTTCCATTTTTTGACCGTTTATTATATATGGTCTTCTAATTTCTTCTAATATCCTCTGTCCTATTTTAGAAATTTCTTCTTTTGATTGAACATTAACCGCTAGTATTGTAAATTCATCTCCACCGATTCTACCTATAAAATCTGATTCTCTCATCAATCCTCTAAATCTTCCAGCAACTCTTGTAAGTAATATATCCCCTGCTTCATGCCCATAGGTATCATTTATATATTTAAATCCATCTAAATCAAGGAAAAACAGAGCACCATCCTCTTCATATCTTACTAACCTATTTAAATATTGTTTTAATGATTTCATAAATAAGAATCTGTTATCAAGTCCAGTTAATTTGTCTGTATATGCTAATTTATTAAGCTTTTCATTATATTCTATTTTTTTTGAGCTATAATAACTTATCAAAAAAGCAATTCCAGCTATGGTAATCATAGTAAATATAAAAAATGACATATATCGTCTTTTTATATAATCCATCTTACTGTCAATAACACCATGTGGCACCCGCGCCATTAGTATCCAATTTTTATAATCTGATACTACACTATAATTTGGATTTTTACTCCTGTCTAGTTCAATTTTTCGAACATAGTACTGCTCTTCATCCAGTATTTCCTTGTATTTTTTGTGATTCAATATTTTATCCCACAAAACTTCATTTTCAAGCTTTAAGTTATTTTCGCTATATTCATTGCCAAACATAAATCCCCATTCGTTTTCTGCTTCGACTGTCTTCAAATAATAACCTTGTTCATTTAGTAATTCGAGTTCAAGCTCAACATCAAGAGTTTTTGAATAATAGTTTTGTATTCTATTTAATAATTGCTGACCGCAAAAATTATTTACTATAACTCCTATTCTATTTTCATCTTCTCCATAAACTGCAGTACCGATTCTAATCATAGGTTTGTACGGAATTTCTATCAAACCATTTTCAATATTCAAATCCATCGGAGATACATAAATTTGATTTCTATCTAGTTTTACACTTTCTTCAAAGTAGTATCGCTTGCTTTTATTTTGAAGTTCAGATTCAGAAACGCTCTCAACTTCTAAATCAGATTTATTAACTCTTATAACTTCATCACCTGCTAAAGACAAAAATCTTATTTGATTATAATCTCCACGAGCCCTGGCAAACTCAATAAAAAGATTTTCTACAAGCAACTTTTCTTCGCTATTAAATCGTTTTCCTATATTAAATTTTTCTATATAATTTCTCAAAAATAAACTATCGCCATAAATATCCTCTAAGTCCTGTTCTACAGAATCACTGATTCTTTCCAAATAAGTTTCAACATCCTTATGAAATGCTTCTTTCGATGCTTGATGCTCAGTAGAGTATAGCCAAAACAGTATACCTCCAAACAATATCCCTAATCCTAGGAAAATCTCAAAAAAGTGAATAATACGTACGCGTCTCTGAGCCTTACTCACAGGTACCACCTCCATTTATTATCTATTATTATATCAGATTTTGTTTCTCAAATACATTTCTAAGGGTATATATATAATACAAACTTTTCGAAAGGGTGATTATATGTTTTCAAATCTTAAACTCGGAGATAAAAAAATCGTTCAACTATCTGTAAAGAAAGAAGATACTGCATTAAATTATGGTAGCGGACAACTTGAAAATCTTTTTGCTTCACCTAAATTAGTAGCTCTAACTATTGAAGCTGCATCAAAGCTCATTGATAGCTCTCTTCCTGACGGTTTCATATCTGTAGGAAAAAGTTTCAACATAGAACACATAGCTCCTACAACGCTTGGACAGACAATAACTTTAGAAGTAGAAATAATAGCCTTATCAGAACCGAAGGTAACGATTTCAATGAACGCTTACGACGAAATCGGCTTAATTGGTAAAGGCGAACACGTTCGTTATATAGTCAACAAAATATCACTTCTAGAAAAAGCCTATGAACGTTCAGATTTCCCCAATAATATACCTATAGATTAAAAAATAGCTAACAAATGTTAGCTATTTTTCGTTCTTTCAATTATAGTATTCTCCATCGTTTTAAGCTCTTTGAGCTCTTCATTTGTAAGTTTCTCTTTTATTGCTTCTCTCAGTTCTATCCCCAATTCTTTCTTTCCAATTCTTCTATTTCCACGAATATCATCCCAATGAATTTTCTTTCTCTTTTGAAAAAGATCATAATCGACTATTCTCTTTCCATCATCTAAATACTCTAAACCAACCAATATCTTTTTTATTGTATCAACTGAATAATATGTCATTAACTTAACTTTATAAACGCCAACGCTCCAAAAAACTGTTGCTGCATCTGTTCCCCAAGTTTCACCTATTATAAGTCCCAATCCTAATTTCTCGATAACATAAACTAGACGATCATAGTGTAGGTCGTAATGTTCATAACTATCATATATTTTAATCGTCAATGCATTCCAATCCTTATAGTCCAAACCTGCATTTATATACTTGTAAACATGTTTGCTTAAATGCCTTATTACCTCCGAAAAATAACGATTAATATAAACTGCATCTTTGTGTATAGCATGAAATTCTAATGACTTATTTATAGTCTCTTTAGTAAATAAAACCACAGTTCCACCTTTATGTTCCTGTAAAATCTGACTTGTTGCTTCTACACTTCCATCATAATCAACAGCAACAGCTTTTACTATTTGATCTATTTCTCCTATTGTTTTCATAATCAATAGTCTAGGCCCAAGTCTAACCTGTTTTATCGCTTTTCTTGCCTTCTCTTCGTAAAGTTTTTCTAGTATTAGAAGAGGCTCTTCATCTATAACATACATATCAACAAAATCGTTTAAATCAAGTAAATCTCGCATCTCAGATACTATATAAAGTATAGTCATATTTTCATCTGCACATTCAACAAATTCTCTAGGCTTTGCATGCTCTACTATTTTATCTCCGCACAGTTCTCCCAGTATTTTTTCAAGCTCTACAAGCCGAGGACTCTCCAATATCAATATTTTAGGTCCACTTCTAACTAAAGATAACATATTAATCCCCCTAAATCCCTATTTTGTATTTATTTAATCTATAATCATCTGTTCCTTTTGGATAATCAAGTTTCAACACTTCTCGCGTCTCTAGATTTATTATGTTTATACTCTCTAATCCATTTAAATAGCATTCACCATGATAAACATTTGATTCAATCATCATATCATGTCCAAACAAATGAAAGTCGGCATGGCACTCTCTCGTTTCCATACCATAGTGAGATATACAAAATTTCACACCATTAATCTCAATTTCCGATAAATTATCACTAATAATAACATTATCAAAATCCATTATAACGTCTTTACAATCATGGTTTCCCATGCAAGCCCATGCTCTGTGTCCTACAGTTTTGCTGATTATTGACATCATTTTCTTTACAAATTTTTCGTACAAATCAATCTTTTTAGGACTGAGTTCTAATTTTATATTATCAACTAAATCACCTGTATGAATAATATATTCCGGTCTTAATTTTTTTAGAAGATAATCTATCTCACCATAAATTGCAGTTGGAGTATCAGTAATGTGTACAACTATTGGATATTTGCGATCTAAAAGTTCTTTAGGTATCTCTATTTTCCCTAACCACTGATACAAATATTTCTTTAATCTACTTGCTATTTTATCACTGTTCATCATCTAAACCTATAGATTCAATTACTCTTCCATCTAAATTTTTCAATATAAACTTTGCTTTTTCTATAATTGCATAGCTATGCTCTGTGTTTTGCTTTGGTAAACTTACAGAACCAGGATTTAGTTTCAGTATACCTTCTCTCCATTCAAGTTTAGGAATATGGGTATGACCTTGAATATAGATATCTCCTTTTTGAAAATTCAAAGCTTCCCCACCATTAAATAAATGTCCATGAGATATAAAACACCTTTTACCTTCTATATATAATACTCCGTAATCTGCTAGCATCGGATACTCTATAAGCATTTGATCTACTTCACTATCACAATTGCCTCGAACCGCTATGATTTTATTCTTCAAGCTATTTAGCATTTCAACAACCTGTTTTGGATCATAGTCTTTTGGTAGTGGATTCCTAGGGCCATGATAAAGCGCATCGCCTAATAATACTATCTGATCTGGTTTTTCACGTTTTATAGCTTGCATCATTTCACTCATATAATATGCAGAACCATGTATGTCTGATAAAAATAATAATTTCATACTAATCCCCTCCATAGATTTATTGTATATTATTTTCAAAAATTCGACAATCCATTTTATTGCAAACAAATAGCAGTGTTTCCACTGCTATTTAAAATCATTGACTTGAAAGTGTCTTTATAGCCTCAATTGCTTTTTCTATTTCTTCTAATGTATTGGCATGACCAATACTAAATCTCACTGTTCCATTCGGAAATGTATTAAGTGTTTTATGTGCTGAAGGTGCACAATGCAAACCGCATCTCGTACTTATTCCATACTCTTTACTAAGTAAATATGCTATTTCACCATTATCTTGGTTGAAAAAATCTACCGAACACACTGCCATTCTATTTTTTAAATCAGATCTTCCAATCACTTTTATCTCATTAATTTTAATTAGCTCTTTCAAAAACACATCCATTAATTTCATTTCATGTTCATACATATTTTCAATACCACGTTCATTTATATACTTAAGAGCTACATTCAATCCATAAATTCCAGGAATATTTGGCGTGCCTGATTCGAATTTATCCGGCATATAACTTGGCTGAATTTCCTCCTCTGAAAAACTCCCTGTACCGCCTTCTATAAATGGTTTTACTATCTCAGCAAAGCCTTTATCAAGCAGGCATCCTCCAATTCCCTGTGGTCCTAATAATGACTTATGACCCGTAAATGCTATAGCACTAGCATTTAATTCTTTCCTATCTATGTTTAGAAGTCCTGCCGTCTGTGCGCAATCCACTATAAAATAAACTCCATACTTTTTGCATATTTCCCCTACTTCCTTTAGTGGTAATATCGTTCCTGAAACATTTGATGCATGTGTCATTATAACTGCTTTAATATTCTCAGACATTATCTCTTCGAGATATTCTAAATCCAAATTTCCTTCATTATCACATTTGCAAATTTTTATTTTTACATCTTCATCTGCTTCTAATCTTCTAAGCGGACGCATTACAGCATTGTGCTCTACTGAAGAAACAACAACCTCATCACCATTTTCAAGTAATCCTTTCAATATAAGGTTCATAGCTTCCGTTATATTTTTTGTAAATACAACATTCTCAGGATTTTCATCTCCAAATAGATCGGCTACTAATTCTCTAGTTTCAAAAACAATATTTTCGGCTTCATATGCTGAGTCATATGCCCCCCTATTAATACTTGATCCTACCATATTTATGTAATTTGCCATGCTTTCTCCAACGCCAGGTGCTTTGGGAAAAGATGTAGCTCCATTATCCAAATAAATTCTATCCAATTGATACACCTCCTAATACATTATAATCCATTTTTCAATCCAATACTTATTAATTAAATTAATTTGTAACTATTTCAAATCATTTTTTTCTATTGGGCAAATCTGTATTATATTGCTAGAATATTCATGGTATGTAATTTTTATTAAATAATTAAGGAGGTCATAATATGCATAACAAAAAAGGTATCATATTAACAGGTAGCATAGTTGGCTTAATTGCTGTTCTGCTAGTTAAATTTGGAAATCCCGCTAACATGGGTTTCTGCATCGCTTGTTTCATTAGAGATATCGCTGGTGCAACCGGTTTTCACCGTGCAGCTGTAGTTCAATATCTCAGACCGGAAATAATAGGTTTAGTTTTAGGGGCTTTTATCGCATCTAAAATTAGTGGTGAATTCAGCTCGAAAGGTGGCTCTTCTCCATTTACAAGATTGATTTTAGGAGCTTTAGTAATGATTGGAGCATTAATGTTCTTAGGTTGTCCTCTTAGAATGGTTCTAAGAATCGCTGGCGGAGATTTAAATGCTATTATAGGATTATTTGGTTTTATAGCCGGTATATTAGTTGGAGTTAAAGTTCTTGAAAAAGGATTTACTCTAAAAAGAAATTATAAACAACCTAAATTAGAAGGATACGCTTTCCCTATTTTCAACTTATTTCTATTTGCAGTATTTTTAATGGTTCCAAGTTTATTTATATTTAGTAGTAAAGGACCTGGAGCATTAGCCGCACCAATATGGATTGCATTAGTTTGTGGATTAATTGTAGGTTTTCTATCTCAAAAATCTAGATTATGTATGGTTGGAGGAACTCGTGACATGATAATGTTTAAAGACAATTATTTGTTACTTGGATTCTTATCAGTAATAGTTGTTGCTATGATTGGCAATATTGCTTTCGGATTTTTCAATCTAGGATTTGATTCACAGCCTGTAGCTCACTCAGATGCACTTTGGAACTTCTTAGGAATGGCGGTTGTTGGTTGGGCCTCAGTTCTATTAGGTGGTTGTCCTCTTAGACAGCTAATATTAGCAGGTGAAGGTAATTCAGATTCAGCAATAACTGTTGCAGGTTTGTTTATAGGTGCTGGTATTTGCCATAATTTTGGTTTGGCATCTAGCCCAAAAGGGCCTACTTTCAATGGCCAAATTGCAGTTGCTATTTGTTTTATAATTCTTTTATTACTTTCATATATAAATTCTAATGCATTTGGAAGAAATGATTCTTAGAGGAGGTTTTTTAAATGAATAGAATAGATACTTGCGGCATGGCATGCCCTCAACCAGTATTAATGACTAAAAAAGCAATAGCTTCAAAACCAAGTTCAGTAGAAATATTAGTTGATAATAACACTGCAAAATCTAATGTTCAACGTTTTTTAGAACACAGTGGTTATTCAGTTTCATTTGATGCTGAAAATGAAAATATATTGCTAAAGGCCAGTAAATAATGTACTACACTATTATTTTTTTCACTCATTCTGGTGCAATAAAATTTGATAGAAATATGAAAAAAAATCAAATAAAATGCGAATTAATGCCAGTGCCTAGAAAATTAAGTTCAAACTGTGGAATTGGTGCTAAAATACTCTTCGATGGCTGTATCGAAGATATCATCAACGACGAAATTGAAAAAATTTATTCTGCCGATGAAGATTTAATATTTGAAGCTGAATAATATTTGAAATGATAAAAGATTATAAGCTAAATATCTTTAGCCTATAATCTTTTTTTATTTCAGCGCGTTCTCTTTTTTATCATTCCAGTTTCACTATCAAAAGCCATGAATTTACCAGCTTTTATTTTATACTCAAATAAAACTGCTAAAACTGTCAACAAACCCACTTTTATTAAATCCAAATTAGTAATAAACATTTTTGTTACTACACATACTAATAGCCATATACCTGTAGTTATAAATGCTCTACCAAGATATTTTCTATACCCTTCAATATCCTCTATTTCATATAAACTCAATACTCTAATCCCTTTAAACCATGATTTCACAATAGCTATACCAAACACTATACAGCACAACGCTATTCCTATCGTAACCCAAATAATCACTATAAAAATCACTCCTTTTCAAACTAGATTGTTATATTTTTATCTATATCATATCATATCTAGCAAGTTCATATATAATAAAAACCAAAAGGAGTTGTAATATTCCATTAAATACTATTTTTTCTCTACTTTTTATCAAACAAGAATCCGTAAAATTAATTAAATTTACTATGAACAATAAGTATATTGAAAAACACCAGGGCAATCTGTTTTTGCTCCAATAAGAAATGAGCATACTTGCAAAAATCAGAATCATCGCAAGACGATTAATAATTTCTAGTCGTTTTTCTGCATCAGAAGATCGCATAAAAACGCCCCCTTCACCTATAATTAACTCACTAGATTTAAATTACCCTTCGAAAAAAAAACTATGCATCTATATAGTATTATTAATAATACTAGGTCTTTTTATTAACATTTCCATATATTCACTAATATCTATTCACAATCATAAGCTTATCGCAGCAAATTCCCAAATCAAATCGTCTTTTCTCAACAATTAATAATGACCCAACTTTCCCTCTCTTCTTGCTTTGTTTAAGAAATACTTAAATGTAGCGTATCCTAAAACACTATATAAAATACTTAAAGCCATCACTATTGCTAGCTGGCTAATTATCGATCTTCCCAGCAATATTGATCTGATTAATTCCTGTAGCCATGTAAGTGGTAGTAATTTACTTACAGTCATTATCCACGTTGGCATTTCATCTAACGAACTAGTTATTCCGGAAAAAAACAATAAAACATACGATACCATATTTAAGAATGGTTGAACTTTCTTTTTAAATAATGATAGACCACCAAAAGATAATCCAAGCATTCCAAAAGACAACACTACAAAGCTTGTTATTAAAACAATTAAAAAATTACCACTTCCAGCAGAATATATCACATCCCATACATCGAATATCAGAGCACAAATTATAAATAGTACTATTGATTTTACAAGATTAAATACAAATGCAATAAATATTTTTACAATAAATACAGAAACGCCTTTTGTTCTTGTCATAAATATCTGCTCTAGCGTCCCCATAACAGCTTCATCCTCAATAACTCCTGTTACATACGATAATGCAGAATTGCAAAGCTGCCATGATATTAATCCATATAAAAGAGCAAGTGAGTTTACATTTCCATCAAAATTCACAGAATAAAATATACCAATAAAAATCAACAATAACCCTAAATTATAGAAAATATAATTTAAAGAATATGACTTGATTTCTCCAGCGAACATAATTATTTCAGCTTTTACCAACTTATTTATCTTCACAATTAATCACATCCTTAATATACTCATTTAAATCCAAATCTATTTTAGAAAATTCTAAAATATTAGCTTCGTTAAATTCTTTGAATAAACTGCTAGAATTATTACATAAAACTTCCATTATTGGCCTATCTACTGAAACTACTGTTATATCGGGATTATTTATTAACTCAACATCCATATCATCAATTCGAATTAGAGCTCGAATCTTTTCGGTATTTCTGTTATACTTTATCTCCGAAATTTCCTCATACTTTAGCAATTGACCATTATTAAATACTGCAACTTTATTGCAAAGAGCTTCGACTACACCTATATCGTGTGAACACATTATCACTGTCTTTTTATAAACTTTGTTAAATTTTTTCAAAAGTTCAATCATTTTAATTTTTGAAGTAATATCTAATCCTAAGGTTGGTTCATCTAAAATAATTATTTCAGGATCTTTCAGCAATATATTTATTATAGAAACTTTTTGATTCATCCCTCTTGATAATTTATTCACCGAAGTATCTAGCTTATTCAAAATCCCAAAGAACTCACAATACTCTTCTAGTTTTGCATTAAATTCTGTAGGATTACTATTATTTAACAAGCTAAAATATTTCAAATTCTCTCTTACAGTTAAAAAGTTATATAGATTTCGCGAACCTTCTAATTGTACACCAATCTTATTATTTGCAATTATTGGTTTTTCACTTATATTCTCACCTTGCAATAATATTTCACCTTCATCTAATTCAATTAATCTACAAATTGATTTTACCAGAGTTGTTTTTCCCGCTCCATTAGGTCCAAGAAAGCCAACTACATCGTTTCGTTCGATTTTTAAGCTAATAGAATCATTAGCCTTTAGCAAGGTTCCCTTTTCCTTATACCACTTTGAAGCATTAATAATTTCGAGCATAATATCCTCCTTTTCTATTAACCTCCTAGGCTAAAATTCTTTTTTATAAAACACAACAAATTTTCGTTAAATTAAAGCAAAATACAAGTTTTTTCTGCCACATGTCAAATATGTCTTCAGCCACAGCATCATTCTATGTGTGTTTTTTTATCTATTGTGCATTTTTATTGTATAATTATTATATTATAAAATCAAATATTTTTTTACATATTTTGTAATTGTAATAAGTAGATAATTTTACAAATCTTTTTATTAATAATTCGATTTTTGGCACAAAAAAAACAGACCGAAATCTGTTTTGTGGTGCACCATGAGGGACTCGAACCCCCAACCAACTGGTTCGAAGCCAGCTACTCTATCCAATTGAGCTAATAGTGCCTATATTCAATTATCACTCATTACAACTATATATTCTAGCAAACTCGATTATCAAAGTCAAGCTAGTTCTTCTCATTTACTCAAATAAATGAGAAGAATCAAGCAATTTCATCTTCTCATCTAATATCATAATTTCCGTATCTCTGTATTGATTTGTCCGTCATCTATTTCCAATATAATATATGACTTTCCATAACTACTCCTAGGAAGTGTAGGACTCCCTGGATTTATTAGATAAATTCCTCTAGCTCTCTCAATAGATACGACATGGCTATGCCCATACAATACTATATTAGCACCCAATTCAAGTGCTCTGTAGTATATTCTTTCATGCCCATATTTTACATTGTATTTATGTCCATGAACAGCTAAAATTCTAACGCCCTCTATCTCAAAAAAACGTTCTAGCGGCGTTTCAACATCTAACATATCGCAATTTCCACGAACCGATATAACTTCAATATCAGTCTCTTCTTCAATAGCTCTAACATCCTGAGTACAATCACCCAAATGAATTATCTTTCCAACTTTAGCTTCTGCTTTAATAGCATTTACAATCAAATCCACTTTTCCATGAGTATCACTTACCACCGCTAGTTTCATTTAATTTGCTCCAAATGTGTTTTTAAATATTCTTTCATATTTACCAAAGCTTTGGCACGATGACTAATCTTATTTTTAATTTCAGCTCCAAGTTCTGCAAATGTAGAATCATATCCTATAGGCTGAAACAATGGGTCGTAACCGAATCCAGCTTCTCCAACTGCCTCAGTTAAAATTTTACCTTCGCACACACCCTCTATTATAGCTTCCTCTCCATCTTCGAAAATCACCGCCATAACAGTTCTAAATCTAGCAGTTCTTTCCGCTTCTTGAACTCCTTTTAGTTCTTCTATAAGCTTTTTATTATTAGCTTTATAATCACAGTCTTCTCCTGCATACCTAGCTGAATAAACTCCTGGTGCACCCTTTAGCGCATCAACAAACAAACCTGTATCATCAGCAATAACTATTCCCTCAACTAATTTTGACAATTCTCTAGCTTTTTTTAAAGCATTGTACTCAAGGGTATCTCCATCTTCTTCTACTTCAAAATTAGATAATCCCATCTCATTTTTTGAAACAACTTCTAAATCAAATTCTTCCAATATTGATCTTATTTCTTGTACTTTGTGAGCATTCCCACTAGATAATATAAGTTTTTTCAAAACTCTACCTCCTTATAAGTCTCCCAAAACTTCTCTTTGCATCTCTATCAATTCTGCAATACCTTTGTTAGCAAGTGTCAATAATGACATTAATTCATCCTGCGTAAAAGGACTTTCCTCACCTGTTCCCTGTATTTCAACTATCTTTCCGCCTTCTGACATTATAACATTCATATCTACCTTAGCCGATGAATCTTCAACATAGCATAAATCTAGCATAGCTTTTTCATCTACTATACCTACACTTATAGCCGCTAGATAGCTACTTACTGGCAATTCCTCTATTAATCCATTTTCAACTAATTTTCTCATAGCTTCAACCATCGCTATAAAACTACCTGTAATAGAAGCCGTTCTCGTACCACCATCTGCTTGGATTACATCACAATCAATCCATATAGTTCTCTCACCTAATTTTTCAAAATCTACTACCGATCTAAGTGCTCTACCTATTAATCTTTGTATTTCTTGACTTCTTCCATCTACTTTACCTATTGATCTTCTCTTTCGTGTTAGAGTAGATCCTGGTAACATAGAATATTCTGCTGTTACCCAACCAGTTCCTTCTCCCTTTAAAAATGGAGGTACTTTTTCTTCAACCATAGCTGTACATATAACTTTTGTATCTCCCATCTCAATTAGGACAGAACCATCTGGGTGCTTTATATAATTTCTTGTAATTTTTACTTCTCTTTTTTGATTTAATTCTCTTTTATCTACTCTAGTCATTTCATTTCTCCATTCTATTTTTTCTTTATCGCTTGACTTGCAAAGTATCCACCTTTTATATGCCTAACGTCACTTATGGTTACAAAAACATTTACTCCACTTTCTTCTATAGCCTTGTGCAATAAAGCAAGATTTTTTCTCTTCAATGTAACTTTTAATATTTTTTTATCTCCTAATTTACCCATAGCCGAAATCACAGTAACTCCAAAGCCATTGTCTCTAAGTATTTCTACTATTGCCAAGTCACTATCGTGATGCAATATAAGCTCAGCAGACAAATTTCCCAATGCAATTTTGTCCTCAATCACACAGCCTACATAATTTCCCATAGCAAATCCTAAACCATAAGCTAATAATTTAAATGGATCATTAAAATCATTAAAAACTTGATTCAAAGCTACAACATAAATAATTATCTCAAAAAAACCAATTAAAGCTGCCTGTAATTTTCTTCCCTGCACTACCATTAGCATTCTGATAGTAGCCATAGAAACGTCTGTCATTCTAGCTGTAAAAATAAATAAGTACCCTAACATCCATTCCATTTACATTCCCCCATCTAAATTTAATTATTACCCTCTGCAAAATATTTGTCTAATGCATTTGCAATAGCATTTGCCGCCCTAGTTTGATAATCTTCTGACCTAGCTAGTTTTTCATCACTTCTATTTGTCAAAAATCCTAGTTCTAATAAAACTGATGGCATCTTAGTCTCTCTAAGCACTACATACTGTGGTTTTTTCCAAATACCAATACTCTTCATATTTAACTCCGATGATAATGTTTCTTGCATAGCTTTCGCAAGAGGATATTGATCACTCGATTTCAATTCACTCTCATAAGAAGGACAATACATTGTGAGCACACCACTTGAATTTGGTGATTTAGAACTGTTAAAGTGTATGCTTATAAATGCATTTGCATCTGTTTGATTTGCAATCTCAGCTCGGTCATAAAGATAAATATATTCATCTTTATCTCTAGTCATTATAATATTATATCCTCTACTTTTCAATACATCTTTTAATTTTAAGGAAACACTCAATGTCAAATCTTTTTCCATTACCTTGCTATACGGTGATATTGCACCACTATCGCCTATATGGCCTTTGTAAAGTTTTCTGTGGTCTCCACCATGTCCTGCATCAATAACTATTGTTTTTTGACCAACTGCAGGTCTCTGTTTTTCAAAAGTAATTTCATAAATTTCACCATTCCACCTAGCAGAATAGTCAATATTATTATACAAATCTACATAAGCCACAGCCTTTTCTCCACTTAAGTCATATCTGATTTTCGATATTCGGTCATCATTTATAGGTATTTGACTTTCTTCTTCTAAATCATCCAATTCGATTTTTAAATAGTTTTTCTCATCATCAAATATTATCTTGTCATTTTTTAAGTCATCTCTACTTATCATAATTTTTGATTTATCATAAAATTTCTCATACTTTAAAATATTTGATTCTCGATTCTCATTCATATCATTTGCAAATCTAACAACTAGGCTTTCATCTTCAATTTTAGTTTCAATCAATGTATCCTCTTTTAAATCAAAAACCACCCTTACAATTTCACCAATATTTTTATAGTTAGAATCTGGATTAAATTGAGAAGTCCTAATTCTCGTCAAATATGAGTTCTTATCATCAATTTTTAAATTTGGTTCTGATAACCTTGTATTCATTATATCAATAACATACCTTTTGGGATCATCCAATCTGATTACTCTATAATCTGGTTTCTTTTCTGTCTCAAATTTCAATGTATAGCCATCTTCCGTAATTTTCTTTAACCCACTAAAATAATTTGTGCTTCCATCTCTATTATCATTTTTTTTACTATCGCTAGATATAGTATCTCTACTATCGCCTAAATAATAATCATCCTTTTCGAAGTGAAGCTGTATACCGTATTGGCCATCTAATTCATTTATATAGTATTCTTTCTTTTTCTCCAAATCTATTATTACACGAATCGTATTTTGATTTAAGGGCGCTACTCTAATACTTTTAACTGGATATATGTTTATGTTTTTTTCAATAACTTTTTCCAAACTACTATTTTTCAAATCCAATACAATTCTACCTTCACCATTTGCACCACTATCTAAAAAATATTTGTCGTATTCTAATGGTTTAGAACTTATAAAATCAAATGTTGGCAGATAGTTTTCATCTCTATTTATTTTTACATCAATCAATTTTCTCACGCTACTATCTTCAGAAACTGAACCTGAACCACCACCTATGCTACTTTCACTAAAAACTAAATACTTTTGCGCAACATAGCCGCTCATATCACCAATTCGAACCTGTATCCACTCGTACGATCCTGAGTTTATAGTTTCTCCTATGATTTCAAGTTTAGTACCTTTCTTCAATTTATCAAGAACTCTGCTTTGTACACTAGGTTCTTCCCTAAGCATCAATACCGATTCTACATTTACGAATGCTATCCTTGTTTCCTGTCTACTAGATAATTTTAAATATTCTCCAGCTACCCAGCCTTTTATTTCCCCAAAATCAATCTTATACCAAGTATATCCCTCGTTATATATTGCATCACTTAATACTTGACCTTTTTGAGTTTGGCTTACTCTTCCAACTTTATCACTAGTAGCCGATGCCATGAGTCTAACATTTAGTATTTCAACATCACAAATAATTTCATCTCCAATTTTGAAAGCTTCTTCTGCTAAAATAACATACCTAGAACTTAATATCAATAATACAATAAACAAACAACAACTTAATTTTTTCAATACTACACCTCTTTTTTACGTATTCTTCTATGTACACTATAGCACATTTATCCGCTATTTTTAATCAATTTCATCTAATTTATTCACTTTTTATATCTAAATTTAAACAATTTAAAAGAGAGGGCCGAAGCCCTCTCTTTAGTAGTTTCTAATGTTCTGTTAAATAAGTCCACTTCCACTCATTATCAACACCTACAGAGTATCTTACCCAACCTTTAACATAATCTCTCTGTACGAAGTTTCTAGCTTTAAAGTATATTGGTGAAATTGGTTGTTCATCAAGCAATATCTTCTCTGCATCTATCATAGCTTGCATTCTTTCATCACCTGTTGTGTTTGTAGCTTTTTCAATCAAAGCATCAAACTCTGGATTTGACCAGTATGCTGTATTCTGTCCGCCACCTGTAACAAATAAGTCCATGAATGTCATTGGGTCATTGTAATCTGCTCCCCAACCTGCCATTGTAAGTGTAAAGTCTTTATTGTTGTAACGCTCTAATCTAATTTTGAACGATACTGTTTCAATAGGAACTTCAAGTCCTAAATTTTGTTTCCACATTTGTTGGAATGCCTGTGCCCATTTCTTAGCAACATCAGATTCTCCTGTCAAATATGATACATGTGCTGCTAACTCTTCTCTAGTTTTTCCGATTTCTGCTAAACCTTCATCTAATAATTTGTTTGCTTCATCTATTGCTGCTTGTCCATCTGTACCGGCATCTTTAACAAATTCACCAGATTGAGTTCTGAAATCTCCACCACCTGATTTACCAGGCATGTTTCCAGGTACTAAACCACTAGCTACTTGTGATCCATTAGCTAATACATTGTCAACAAATGCTTTTCTATTAACTGCCATAGAAAATGCATGTCTGATTTTCTCATTTGAGAAGAATGGATCTTCGCAGTTATATTGTAAATACCATGTAGTTGCTATAGCTAAATTACCAAATTCTGGAGAAGTTCTGTATTTAGCTAAGTACTCTGTCTGTACTGCAATAGCATCTAATTCATTTGTCTCATATAGATTTATAGGAGTATTGATGTCAATAATCATATCGCCTTCAATACGATCTAATTTAACATTTTCTTTATCCCAATACATTTCATTCTTTTCAAGCGTTAATTTCTGTTCTTGAACCCATTCAGTAATTTTAAATGGTCCCGAGAATACCATGTTTGCTACATCTGAAGTGTATTTATCACCATGTTTTTCGATAGCAGCTTTTTGTGCTGGCAAATATGTGATAAATGATGTCAAACTAGCAAAGAATGGAGTTGGTCTTTCTAGTGTAACCTCTAGTGTTTTTTCATCTAGTGCTTTGATAGCAACATCGTCTGCGCTACCCTCTCCTGCATTATATGCCTGAGCTCCTTTTATATGATAAAGCATATAAGCATATTGTGATGCAGTAGCAGGATCTAAAGCTCTCTTCCAAGCATACTCAAAATCTTCTGCTGTTATTGGAGTACCATCAGTCCACTTTGCATCTCTCAGCATAAACTTATAAGTCATTTTATCTTCACTGATTTCCCAAGATTTTGCAAGGCCTGTATCTTGGTATGCCTTACCATCTGGCTGTAATCTTACTAAACCTTCGTAGCAAGCATTTACCACTTCAAACGATACCTGATCTGTAGTAGTTTGTGGATCTAAATCTGGTGGATTCGATCCCCAGTTAATTCTAAGGACTTGCTCCGCTGCTAACTTCTCTTCCCCGTCGGTTGCACTATCCTTTGTCTCTTCTTTCTTCTCTGCATCTGTTGATGTTTGAGTTACTTCTTCTTTCTTTTCTGGCTCCGCAGGTGCATTCCCTCCGCCGCAACCTGTAAGAACAACTGACATAGACATAGCTGCTGCTAACAATACTGCTAATAACTTAGTCTTCTTCATTTGTTTTCCCCCTCTTTTTTTATTACTTTTATTCTCTTACCCAATTAATTGATGGATAACTGAATAATTTAACATTTACCTTTTTTATATAATTTTATTACATTTTGGTCAATGTTGTGTAATATTTATGATGCAATTTTAACATTTTTCTAGTTTTCACGCAAGGAATGTTGCTTTTTTGTAATTATTATTTCTTTTTCGAAATATTTTTATTAAGAAAAAGAAACATCTAGCCGTGAGCTAGATGTTTCTTTCATGAACTTAATATATTATTATTCTTAAAATTCTAGTGTTCTAAAAGATAAGTCCATTTCCACTCGTTGTCAACGCCAACAGGGAATCTTACCCAACCTTTTACATAATCTCTCTGAACTACATTTCTAGCTCTAAAGTATATAGGCGCTATGGGTAGCTCTTCAAATAAAATTCTTTCTGCATCAATCATTGCCTGCATTCTTTCATCACCAACAGTATTATATGCTTTATCAATCAAAGCATCAAACTCTGCATTTGACCAAGAAGCAGTATTTTGTCCACCGCCAGTAACAAATAAATCCATAAACGTCATTGGGTCATTGTAATCTGCTCCCCAACCTGCCATTGTTAACGTATAATCTCTATTATCGTATCTCTCTAATCTAATTTTAAAAGTAACTGCTTCTATAGGTGGCTCTATACCTAAATTTTGTTTCCACATTTGCTGGAATGCCTGCGCGATTTTCTTAGATATATCAGAATCACCTGTCAAATAAGTCACATGTGATGCCAATTCATCTTTAGTTTTTCCAATCTCAGCTAATCCTTCTTCCAACAATTTATTAGCTTCATCTATAGCTGCCTGCCCCTCTGTTCCAATATCCTTGATGTGGTCTCCTGATTGAGCTCTAAAATCTCCACCTGAAGACAACCCCGGCATATCATAAGGAACTAGTCCCATAGCAACCTTAGAACCATTTGCCAAAATATTGTCAACGAAACCTTGACGATCAACAGCTAGTGAAAATGCTCTTCTGATTTTTTCATTTCCAAAGAATTCATCTTCACAGTTAAATTGCAAGTACCACGTAACTGCGTTTGCATAGCTTGCAAAATCTGGTGACGTTCTATATTTAGCTAAATATTCAGTCTGAACTGTAATTGCATCTAATTCATCTGTCTCATAAAGATTTACTGGTGTATTTGTATCTACTATCATATCTCCAACAATCTTATCAAGTTTCACTGAATCTTTATCCCAATACATTTCATTCTTTTCAAGAACTAATTTTTGCTCTTGAACCCATTCTGTAATCTTAAATGGACCTGAAAAAACCATGTTTTCTATCGCAGCACCATACTTATCTACACCATGTTTTTCAATAGCTGCTTTTTGTGCTGGTAAATATGTGATAAATGATGTCAAACTAGCAAAAAATGGAGTTGGTCTTTCCAGTGTAACCTCTAGTGTTTTTTCATCAACCGCTTTGACACCTACATCTTCTACTTTACCTTCTCCTGCATTGTAAGCTTCTCCACCTTTTACATGGTAAAGCATATATGCATATTGAGATGCGGTCGCAGGATCTAGTGCAGTTTTCCACGCATATTCAAAATCATTAGCTGTAATTTTCGTTCCATCTGACCATTTTGCATCTCTCAATTTAAAAGTATACACTAATCCGTCTTCACTTACTTCCCAAGATTTTGCAAGTCCAGTATCTTGATAAGCTTTGCCATCTGCTTGTAATCTTACTAAACCTTCATATGCTGCATTTATAACCTGGAATGAAACTGTATCCGTTGCTGTTTGCGGATATAAGTCTGGCGGATTAGCTCCCCAATTTATTCTCAATACCTGCTCTGCTGCCAATTTTTCCCCTTGTTCCTCAGCAACTTCTTTTTTTTCTTCAACTTTAGTCTCTGTTTCTTTTGTTTCCTCTTTAGAAGTTTCTTGCCCTCCTGCGCAACCTGTCAATAATACCGATAGAGATAATGCTGCTGCCATAACAAATGCCAATACCTTATTTTTTTTCATTCACATTTTTCCCCCTCTTTTTAATTATAACTTTTCCTTAACAACTTTCTTTAATTATAAAGAATTCTTAATATTTTGTCAATGATAAATGTCTTTTTTGTAACATTCGGCATCTGATATCACTTTGACTTTTACTGTTCTTAGTTTTCATATTTCTAATGCGCCACTCACCAATCTGTTTATTTTGCGCTTTTTTTGAATAAAAAAAAGAGTTTTCCTTAAAGGAAAACTCTTAAATACAAATTTAAATTTCTTTGCCAACTAAGTGACAAGATACAAAGTGTCCTGGTTCAACTTCTCTGTATTCTGGATCTTTTTCTCTACATATATCTTTAGCGTACTGACAACGAGAAGCAAATCTACATCCTGGCTTAGGATTTATAGGACTAGGAACATCTCCCTCAAGTATGATTCGCTGTCTAGTTCTTTCAATCTCTGGATCTGGTATCGGAATCGCAGAAAGTAACGCTTGAGTATATGGATGCATTGGCTTCTCATACAATTCTGCACTAGTTGTAAGCTCAACTACTTTTCCCAAATACATAACTGCTATACGATCTGATATATGCTTAACCATACTCAAATCATGAGCTATAAATAAGTAAGTTAATCCTAACTTTTCTTGAAGCTCTATAAGCAAGTTAACTACCTGTGCCTGAATAGATACATCTAGAGCAGAAATAGGCTCATCACACACTATAAATTTAGGTTCAATAGCTAAAGCTCTAGCTATACCTATACGCTGTCTCTGACCACCACTAAATTCATGTGGAAATCTATTAGCATGCTCTCTATTCAATCCTACTAGTTCAAGTAATTCATAAATACGTTCTTGTCTTTTCTTTCCGTTGTAAATCCCGTGAATATCAATGCCTTCACCAATTATATCAGTAACCGTCATTCTTGGATTTAGTGATGCATATGGATCTTGGAATATCATCTGAGCTGATTTCGTAAATTCTTTAAGATCTCTCTTATTCAATTTATGAACATCTGCTCCTTCAAATATAACATCACCTTCTGTTGCATCATACAATCTTATTATTGTTCTTCCAGTTGTTGATTTACCGCAACCAGATTCTCCAACAAGACCTAAAGTCTCGCCTTCCTTGATAGCAAAATCCACTCCATCAACAGCTTTTAATACCGCGTCTTTTCCAACGTGGAAATGCTTTCTCAGGTTTCTTACTTCTATCAATGTTTTATTATCCGACATCTATTCCGCCTCCTTATGCAAAGGACATTCTACTTTTGGCGCCATATCATGCTCTAACCAGCAATGTACGTAGTGAGTGTCCGATAAATCAGTTTTTTCAGGATACTCCTCTTTACATATTGGCATTGCATAATCGCATCTAGCTGCAAATGGACATCCTTTAGGTGGTGCAAATAAATCTGGTGGCTGACCAACGATTGGAGCAAGTTCCTCCTTATTATTTGCATCAATTCTAGGAACAGAAAGAAGTAGTCCCCAAGTATATGGATGATGAGGCGTTTTGAATATCTCATCAAGTGTTCCTGTTTCAATTATTTTACCAGCATACATTACTGCTACTCTCTTAGCCATGTTTGCAACAACACCCAAGTCATGAGTAATCATTATAATAGCTGTATCTAATTTATCTTGAAGCTCCTGCATTAACTCCAAAATTTGAGCTTGTATAGTAACATCTAACGCAGTTGTTGGCTCATCTGCAATCAATAATTTAGGGTTACATGAAAGCGCTATAGCAATCATAGCTCTCTGTCTCATACCACCACTAAATTCATGTGGGTATTGATCTACACGAGTCTCAGGAGAAGGTATACCAACAAGTCTAAGCATCTCAACAGCTCTTTCGTGAGCCTGTTCTTTTGTCATGCCTTGATGCTTAATCAATCCCTCCATAATCTGCTTTGATATCTTCATAGTTGGATTTAATGAAGTCATAGGATCTTGGAATATCATACTGATTTCACTACCACGTACGTCCTGCATTTGACCTTCTGTAAAATCAACTATGTTCTGTCCATCAAATAAGATTTCTCCATCTTTAATTCTTCCTGGTGGCATTGGTATCAATTTCATTAGAGATTGAGATGTTACTGACTTTCCACATCCTGACTCCCCAACGATAGCCAATGTTTCACCCTTTTCTAAGTGAAAATCCACTCCACGAACAGCTTGGACTTCACCTGCATAGGTATCAAATGATACTTTAAGATTTTTAACTTCCAACAAAATGTTGTCTTTATTTTCCATGCTTTTCGCCTCCCTAAGTTCGTAGTCTTGGATCTAGTGCATCCCTCAATCCATCTCCCAATAAGTTAAATGCCAACATCGTAATACTGATAAGTAACGATGGGAAGAACAATTGATATGGGAACATTAACAATACTTGTGCACCATCATTAGCCAAAGTACCCCAACTTGCCATAGGCAGTGGAAGTCCCAAACCAATATAACTTAAGAACGCTTCTGTAAAGATTGCGCCTGGAATTGCAAATGTTAAGTTAATAATAATAGGTCCCATAGAATTTGGTATCAAGTGTTTTGCTATAATGCGCTTGCTATCTGCACCTAATGTCTTAGCTGCCATAACAAACTCCATCTCTCTAAGCTGTAGTACTTGACCACGAACTAGACGAGCCATACCACCCCAACCAGTAACAGAAAGAGCTAATATCATAGTCCAAAAACCTGCTCCCATAACAACCATCAATAATATAATCCAAAGCATTGATGGAATAGAGAATATAACATCAATAATACGCATCATAACGTTATCTACTGTACCACCCTTGTATCCTGATACACCACCGTAGAAAATACCGATTGTGAAGTTAATCAACGCTGTGATAAAAGCTATTGCCAATGATACTCGTGCTCCTACCCAACATCTAACAAACAAGTCACGACCTAATGTATCTGTTCCGAACCAATGATCTCCACTAGGTGCATTATTTATAGCTGTAAAATCCTGAAAACTAGGATCATATTTGCTAAGTACTGGAGCAAAAGCAGCAAACAATACCATGACAATCAGCATTATCAAGGCAACAATGGCAACTGGATTTTCTTTCAAACGTCTCCACGCATCTTGCCAATAAGTCATACTCGGTCTACTAATTTGCATAGACTTTTCAATATCTTTTCCCTCAATGACAAACATGCTTTTGTCTAGAGTTATTTCACTAGTATCTACTTTTTCAAGCTTCATTTCTTGAGCCATCCGTTTAAGTCCCCCCTTATTGTCCTTCATCTAATCTAATTCTTGGATCGATAAGTCCATAGGCAACATCAACAAAGAATATCATAAGTACTAGTACTGACGAGTAGAATACTGTAGTACCTAGTATTACTGTAAAGTCGTTTTGTTGAATACTCTGAATATAGAACTTACCAAGTCCAGGAATCGCAAATATTTTTTCAACAACAAAAGTTCCCGTAAGCATTGCTGCCAATAATGGACCCAAAATAGTTATAACTGGCAAAATAGCATTTCTAATCGCATGACGGCGAGTAACTCTTGCCTTTGTAAGTCCTTTAGATTTTGCTGTTTTAATATAGTCTTGTCCCAATACATCAAGCATACTAGTTCTCATCATACGAGCTTGGAATGCAATCATTCTGAAGCCTAATGCCGCAGCTGGCAAAATTACATGCACTGGAGTTCCCCAACGAGCAACTGGTAGCCACCCTAATTGAACACCAAATACATACTGGAACAAGGATGAAAAGACAAAGTTCGGGACGGATACCCCGACTATTGCTATAAATATTACAAAATAATCCCAAAAACCCTTATGATTCAAGGATGCTATAATACCTAATAAAATACCCATTGTAATACCAAATAGCGATGCTGACATACCTAACTTCGCTGATTCTGGGAATCCTTCAGAAATCATATCGTTAACCGAACGATTTTTGTATTTAAGTGAAATCCCCAAGTCTAATTTTGTCAAGTTTTGCAAATATTTACCATACTGAACAATCAACGGTTGATCTAAACCGTATTTGTGTTTCAAGTTCGCCATGATTTCTTCAGGTATTTTTTTCTCATTAGTAAACGGATCTCCTGGTATTGAATGCATCAAGAAAAACGTAACTGTAATAACTACCCAAAGTGTAACAAACATCGAAACAACTCTTTTTAAAATGTACCTTAGCATAAATACACCTCCGATGTAATAGTTTAATGTGCCATTGACACAAATTTAATCGGCATCCCTCCCCCAATTTCTTTAATCCCCTCTAGTGTTTATAAACAATAATTGCAAGTTTATCTATGATACCCCTCATAAATTAAAACTTCCAATCATTACTCACTAATTAAATGACTCATCTGCTCTGAATAAATTATCATATTTTTTTAGATTCTTCCATAACCTAAATTTTCAGATAATTGATATTAGAATCAAAATTTACAAGCTCAATAAGTTTTTTTGCATATCAAATCCGTTCAAAAGTTGATATAACCTACATATATGATACTTTATTTACATCTACTTTACAATTACAGAACTCTAAATATTTTGTTAATATCTCGTAATATATACAGCTAATCGCCTGTTTTTTGTTATTTTTCTAACGTACATTGCATATTTTTTAGTCTTTCGTATATTTATGCTTTTACATATTCCGTTATTTAAATGATTTTAAACTTGTATTTATTTTTAGCTATCACTTTTTATTCGTTTTTTACATTATTTGTTACTATGATTATGTATAATTATTTAGCACATAATGCGATGAAAAATATTATGTATTGCGAATAATCACATCAAAAACATCAGCATTTGCAAGTTATAAAAAAAAGAATGCTTTTCAAAGCATTCTTTTTTTTTATCTAGATTAGTTTTTTCAAACTATTTTCATCAATTATCTCTACACCTAATTCCCTAGCCTTATCATATTTAGAACCTGGATTTTCACCAATAATAAGATAATCCGTCTTCTTACTAACACTTCCAGTCACTTTTGCACCTAAATCAAGGAGTATTTTCTTTAGTTCTGTTCTTTTGTAATCACTCAACGTTCCAGTTATTACAATTATTTTTTCACTAAAATGATTTTCTTTTATTTCAATCTTTTTATATACAGGATTCACTCCACTATCAAGTAATCTTTTAACCTGTTTCTGCACTAAATCGTCCTTGAAGAAGTTTACAATTTCACTAGCTACTATTGGACCCACATCTGGAATTTCTATAAGTTCTTCCTCTTTAGCATTCATTATGTTTTCCAAGTTTTCATAATAATTGGCCAAATCCCGAGCTGTTTTTTTCCCTACATTTGAAATTCCTAAAGCAAATATAAATGAATCTAATTCACACTTTTTACTATTTTCAATAGCACTCAAAAGATTTGCGATTTTCTTTTCTTTAAATCCTTCTAACTCAACTAAATCTCCTTCTGTCAAATCATACAAATCCGCTATAGTATGCATCTCACGTTCTCTAACTAATTGTAACGCTGTTTTTTCACTAAATCCCTCAATATTCATCGCATCTCTTGATGCAAAATGAGCTAGTCTATTAACTAATTGTGGCTCACACGACAATGTGTTATGGCAAAAAATATGGACTCCCTCACGTTCAAGTTTACTTCCACATGCTGGACATTCCACTGGCATATCTATTTGTTTACCATTCGAGACATCCTCATCCACTATTCCCATTATTTCTGGTATTACATCGTTACTTCTCCTAATCCATACTCTAGCATTTATGAATACCTTTTTTCTCTGTATATCATCCCAATTATTTAATGTGGCTTTCTGAACAGTAACTCCTCCTATATCTACTGGTTCTAATATTGCTGTAGGTGTTACTTTTCCAGTTCTTCCGACATTCCACACTACTTCATTCAATACAGTGGTAACTTCTTCAGCTTTAAATTTATACGCAACTGCCCATCTAGGAAATTTTTGAGTGTATCCTAAAACTTCCCTAGTTCGCACATCATTTATTTTTATAACCATGCCATCAGTTAAAACATCTAATTCTTTTCTAACTTCCGCTTGTACCTCTATTTCTTTTATAAGCTCATCTATACTACCAAATTTTTTCATGTACTTGTACTGTGGCAGTTTTTGAATACGTATGAACTCCATCATTTCTTCATGATCAGAATAAAGTCTTTCTTCTAAATATCCAATATTATAAAAATAAGCAGCTAGATTTCTGTCAGCAGTAACTTTAGGGTCTAAATTTCTAAGAGCACCTGCAGCTGCATTTCTTGCATTTTTCAAAGGTTCTTCATGAGTACTATTATAATGTTCTAGGGCAGATAACGGCATAAGCCCCTCTCCTTGAATTTCTATCCTTCCCTTATATGCTATGCTAAGCGGTATATTTTTTATAGTCTTTATCTGTTCTAATATTCCTTCACCCACTTCGCCATTTCCTCTAGTTGCACCTTGGATTAGTTTACCGCCTTCATAAGTTAAATTCAATGTAAGTCCATCAAATTTATATTCCATAACATACTCTATACTAGGTAATTTATCATCAGTGCTTGAGTTATACTCATCTACTAATTTTTTAGCTCTATCTGCCCAAGCTTTTATTTCTTCAAAACTTTGAGCTTTTCCAAGACTATAAAGGGCTGAAAGATGTTTGTGTTTCTCAAAACGATCCAATACCTCTCCGCCAACTCTTTGAGTAGGGGAATCCAAAAGCACAATTCCTTCATTTTTCTCCAACTCTACTAGCTCATCATATAATTTATCATATTCTGAGTCACTCACTAACGGATCATCCAAAGTATAATATCTATAATTTAATTCATTTAATTCTTCAACAAGTTTTTCCATTCTGTTTTTTGCGTCCATTTTTCCTCCTACTTAACTTTTTCTACTGGTGCAAAATTAAGCATAAGCTTTTTTATTCCCTTAGTTTCAAATGCTACTTGAGCTTCTAAATTTTCTCCGCTTCCTTTCAATTGTACAATAGTACCTACACCAAATAATTTGTGAGACAATTTATCTCCTGCATTCCAATAAGCACCTGACGAATATTCTTCATCATGAGAAACACTATTATTGATCTCTCTCTCTTTTAATACTTTACTCTTTTGAGATTGGTACGAAACCCCTTTAAAAAAGTCATTTAGGCTCTGCCCAACTTGTTGTTTCCTATTTTGGCTAATAGATGCCTTTTGTCTGTCTTCAATTAGATTTACTGGGATTTCGTCTAAAAATCTTGAAGCGCCGTTACACTGAGTTCTTCCATATAGCATTCTAACTTCAGCATTTGTCATATACAATTTTTCACGAGCTCTAGTAATACCTACATAGCAAAGTCTTCGTTCCTCTTCCATTTCTTCATACGTATTCATTGCTCTACTGATTGGAAATATAGTTTCTTCCAATCCAACCATAAAAACTACTGGAAATTCAAGTCCTTTAGCACTATGAAGTGTCATAAGTGTTACACTATTTTCAACTTCTTCTGTTTTATCTAGATCACTCATTAGAGATACATCCGCAAGAAATGCTTCAAGAGTCTTGTCTTCACTTGATCTAGTAAATTCAACTATAACTGATTTAAATTCCTCAATATTATCTATTCTAGACATTGATTCTATAGTATTTTCTGCTTTTAAAACCTCTATATATTGACTTTCATCCAATACAGCTTCAAACAATTCATCTATTTGGAGTACTTCTTTCATCGCCATAAGTTTAGACATTTTCTCTACAAACTTCTTAACCTTTGTCTGCGCAGCATTGCTCAAACTTACAACAAGTTCTGCATTTATAGCTGCTTCAAACAAACTGATTTCATTTGTCAAAGCATATTGTTCCAATCTATCTATTGTAGTTTTTCCGATTCCTCTTTTAGGAACATTTATTATTCTTTTTAAACTTATATCATCATGAGGATTTTGGAGAATTCTCAAATATGAAATAGTATCCTTTACTTCTTTTCTGTCATAGAATTTTAGTCCTCCAACTATCTTATATGGAATAGTTGATTTCATAAGACAATCCTCAAACACCCTTGACTGCGCATTCGTTCTATACAATACCGCTATATCCTTATATTCTCTATAGTCTTTTTCGATTGCATTTTTGATTTCTTTTATGACAAATAATCCCTCGTCTTGCTCATTTTGAGCAGAGTATCTAGTAATCTTATCTCCATCTTCCTGCGATGTCCACAATGCTTTTTCTTTTCTTCCAGTGTTATTTCTTATAACCAAATTTGCCGCATCTAATATATTTTTAGTTGATCTATAGTTCTGCTCAAGTTTTATAACCTTTGCAGCCAAATAATCTTTTTCAAAATCAAGTATATTTCTAATATCCGCGCCTCTCCAACCATATATACTTTGATCATCATCTCCAACCACACAAAGATTTTGATGTCTCTGTGCAAGTAGACTTACCAATAAATACTGCGCTCTGTTCGTATCTTGATATTCATCTACAAGTATATACTTAAATCTCTCTTGATAATATTCCAATACCAATGGATAATCTTTAAATAACCTCAATGTATTTATTATCAAATCATCAAAATCCATAGCATTATTGTCTTTGAGTTTCTTCTGATAAAGCATGTATAGTTCCGCTTTTGTTCTCTCTCTGAAGTCTTTAAAATTGGCATCAAAAGACTCTTTTGGTGTCAACAATTTTTCTTTTTGCTTGGATATAAAACCCAATATAGCTTTTGGTTCATATGTCTTTTCATTCAAATCTTTTTCTTTTATACACTGCTTCACTAGTGTTTTTTGGTCTTGACTATCATAAATGACAAAACCTGTTGTATATCCTAGTTTATCTGCCTCTCGTCTGAGCACTCTCACACAAATAGAGTGAAATGTGCTAACCCACATACCATCTAACGGCCCCTCGATTAGTGCGCTTAATCTCTCTTTCATCTCTTTTGCAGCTTTATTAGTAAAGGTCAATGCCATCACTTGAGATGGTCTTAAATTTTTTTGTTCTATTATATACGCTATTCTATGTGTTAATACTCGCGTTTTGCCTGAGCCAGCACCAGCTAGCACTAAAAGTGGTCCTTCAGTTGTAATTACTGCTTCTTTCTGCTTTTCATTTAGACCTTCTACAAATTTACTCATCAAATTCACCCTTCACTATTTCTTTTTACTCTAACTTTATTATTATATCAGCATTTTATTTTTTATCCAAATTATATCTCACTCATCATTGCTATTTTCTATCTTCCACTTTGCATATTCATCTAAATCACTTTGAATTTGTTTCAACAAATGTGAAACTACAGCCAAATCATCCAAAAATCCTATTGATATTATCCAATCCGGTATTATATCTGTTGGCACTACAAAGTATAAAAGCGCTATTATGCTTGCTGTTATTGTATTTTTAGGTATCTCAGTATATCGACCATTCTTATAATCACTTAGTAATTCAACAATATTTTTTAAAGGTATTACCAAACTACCAAAATATTTTTGAGATACTTTTTTAAATTTCAAAACTGTATTATTCAATAATTTTTCTAGTTTGCTTTTCTCCTTCGAATAAGTTTCTGCTTTATCCGTCCATAATTGTATTTGATTTGTTTGAAATTCTATAAGTGCTTTTTGCTCAATCTCCTCTTCACTTTGCTTTGACTCTTTAATCTCCATTTTCTACCTCCCAATTCTCAATCATTCCTTATTTATTATATCCCGAATTATTCATATTAGTCCTAAAAATAATATAATATTTATATATTAGTATTTGACAAATTTTTAAAATTATTTTATAATGCTAAAAAAGACGAAGATAAAGGAAAGTAGATTTGACTGATACTTACAGAGAAGAAATCATAGCTGAGAGATTTCTATTGGATGTTTTTTCGAAGTGCCCTTTTGAGTTGAGTACCGAATTTACAGTAGGCTACTACGGGATCGCCCGTTACAGCGAAGAGACATGATGGTGTCTTACGAGAGGACTTTTGTCCAAAATTAGAGTGGAACCACGGAGTATAAGCTTCGTCTCTAGATTATTCTAGAGATGAGGCTTTTTTTATTGTAATCGCTCTATTGACCATCGTGCTTCTAAAAAGAACTTATTGCATTTATTTTTTAGGAGGATGAAATATGATATACAAAAATTTACTAAATTTAATAGGCAAAACACCACTTTATCAGCTAAAACAATACCCAAATATCTTTGTTAAACTTGAAAAATTTAATCTTGGTGGCAGTATAAAAGATAGAATTGCTCTAGAAATAATAGAAAATGCCGAATTGAATAAAACTCTTCAATCCGGAATGACTATAATAGAACCAACTAGTGGAAATACCGGAATTGCTTTAGCCATGATAGGAAGGCTCAAAGGATATAATGTAACTCTCGTAATGCCCGAAAATATGAGTGCAGAAAGACGATCTATAATATCTGCATATGGAGCTAATATCATACTAACACCTGCAAAAGATGGAATGAATGGTGCTATAAAAAAAGCTAATGAAATATACACAAATGATGAAAACAAGTATTTTTTAGCACGACAATTTGAATCAAAAAGCAATTTGGATGCACACTATAAACATACTGCCAATGAAATTTTAAATGACCTGCCCGAATTTAACGCATTTATAGCAGGTGTAGGAACTGCTGGTTCATTAATTGGCTCTAGCAAAAAATTAAAAGAAGTATTGCCAAACTTGAAAACAATTGCAGTAGAGCCAAGCGAATCTTCGGTTTTAAGTGGCAATAATTCTGGTCCTCATTCTATACAAGGAATCGGTGCTGGATTCATCCCACCACTTTATGATGCTACCTTAGTTGATAACATAATTCAAATATCATCAGAATCTGCTTTTAAGAGTGCTCAAAATTTAGCATTAAATGAAGGATTATTTTTAGGTATCTCTAGTGGAGCAAATATAGCAGCTGCAATAGAATATAGTAATGCACATCCAAATGATAAAATAGTTGTAATTGCACCAGATGGCGGAGAAAAATATCTTTCAATGGGGATTTTTGGTGATGTAAAATGATAAAAAAATGGAGAGAAACTATAAAATTTATATGCAAGTCAGACCCTGCTATAAAAAGTTCCATGGAAGTTTTCATGTATCAAGGCTTTCACGCACTATTACACCATCAATTAGCTCACTTTTTTTACAAACACAATCGATTCATAATAGCTCGTTTTATATCTCAGGTAAGCAGAATGCTTACTGGAATTGAAATTCATCCAGGAGCTAAAATTCATCATGAGGTATTTATAGACCATGGAATGGGTGTTGTTATAGGTGAAACTGCCATAATTGGTAAAGAAGTCATAATTTATCACGGTGTTACTCTTGGGGCTAGTTCATTAAAAGCAATAGATAGACATCCCATCATTGGCAATAATGTAATTATAGGTGCTCACACTCAAATAATAGGACGTATTTCTATAGGCAACAATAGTAAATTAGCACCTTCATTATTAATAAAACAAAATATACCTCCGAATACCGTTTTAAAATCATAATTATTTGCAAATAGCAACGTTTTTTGATATCATTTCAGGGTATTAAACGTAATATAAAAATATATTTATTAAAAATCATAGTTTTTAAAACGGGAGTGATTACTTTATGTATTCTAAATCAAAATCATTAGTGTTTATAATGCTATTATTCTTACTAACTGCATGTAATAACACAGATATCAATAATTCTAAAGAAACAACTACAGATTCTATTTCCGATTCTAATATTACTATTCCAAGTAGCGAACCAGAATCTTCCGACAGCAAGATTGAAATCAATTATTTTTCTCATGGCATCGAAGATGGAACTAGATCTGCAATAATATCTTCATTCGAAGTTTTGCACCCAGACATCAAAATAAATCTTATAGAACTACCTAGTAACACTGATGAAAAACTCGAAATCTTAATAAATGCTTTAAAACAAAAAAATACAAGAGTTGATGTTTTTGATGCAGATGTAACTTGGCCAGCAGTATTAGTAAATCAAAATTTAGTATGGCCTATAGACCAATTTATTACTAAAGAAGAGCGGAATACATTTTTAAAACCAGCTATAGATGCTGCGATGGTTGATGATGTTATTTATGGTTTACCTTATCGCGTAGATGCAGGGATGCTTTATTATAGAAAGGATCTTTTAACAAAGTATGGCTATGAGCCTCCTAAAACCTGGAATGAATTAATTTCGATTTCAAAGCACATCACTTCCGAAGAAAAAGATTTGTACGGCTATGCTGGTTCATGGAAATCTTTTGAAGGGCTCACTTGTAATTTCCTTGAATTTATATGGAATCATGACAGTGATATCATTAATCCAAACAATGAATTCATATTAAATTCAGATAAAAATGCTGAAGCCTTTCAGCTTATGATAGATCTTAGAAATAGGTATCAAATAACACCTAAAAATATACTTAATTTTTCAAGTGGAGATGCAAGGGCATTATTCACAGCCGGACATTTACTTTTTTTGAGAGATTGGTCTTCTGGTTGGAATATATCACAAAATGCTATTAATTCTTCGATAGTTGGTAAGGTTGATATTTCAGCTCTTCCAACTATTGATTCTAGCGAACACTCGCACTCTACTCTAGGTGGTTGGCAATTAATGATTGCTGCTAACTCGGAGCATAAAGAAGAAGCCCTTCTATTTGCTAAATACCGAGCAGGCGAGTATGCTCAATCTCTTTCAGCAAAAAATCTTAGCCATCTACCTAGTCTAAAGCATTTATATGATTCATCGGATACATGGAATAATTTACCAGCTTTAGATAAAACAAAAAATATCTTAGAGCAAAGTAAATCCAGACCACATTTATCTTATTATCATAAATTTTCTGATACTATCCAAGAATCAGTACACGATGTATTTTTGTCGGGCACATCATCTAAAGATGCTTTAGATAATATGCAAACAATCATTTTAGAATTAGAAAAAAACAATTATGACGAATAAATCAAAACCTTAGAATACAGATTAATGCTGAATTCTAAGGTTTTTTTGATTTTGCGTCTATTTATATCTTAAGCTCTTTTTCTACTATCAGCTTTATTATCATTTCTTCTACTATCAATTTTACCCGTTAGTATAAATCCTATAGTAGAAATTAACGCAGCAGCGCCAACGACTTGCCAAGCAACTTGATATCCATAGCCTTCTATAAAATAGCTCATTATTTTAGGGCTAGTTACAAATCCAACACCTGTAATAAAACTAATTATAGCGTTAAATCGCCCTCTATAGTTAACCGGGGTATGCGACATTATAAACACTGAATTATTAGTAACCATGATAATCTCTCCCCATGTCCAAATAAGTACAGACAAGAAATATAATGGCAATTGCCCTCCAACAAAGGCAAGCATACCAAAGCCAATTGCATTTAACAGCGATGCAATAGCAATATTATTGATTTCTTCTTTGTTCTTTAAGAATTCTGTTATAAACATGGTGAAAATAATTACTACTATAGCATTGAAACTCATCAGCATACCTAAATACTTAGGTCCAAGCTCATCTCCAAAGACATCTGCTAAATGAAGTGAGAATCCAAAACTAGATTGAGCATAAACTGTAGCACTTAACATTGAAAATACAGTAAATACCACTAAAACTGGTTTTTTAAATAATACACGAAGAGTACTTCCAGATTCCATTTTTTCATTTCCTTCAAATAATTTCATTTCATCGTGACTAAGCATAGTTTCTTTTACAAAAATCGCAACCAAAATTACGCTTAAAAACGTAGTTATGCCATCACCAAAGAAAAACCATTTCGTATAATTCGCTAGCAAAAATCCGCCTATTATTGGTCCAATAGCTACACCTAAGTTTATGCCAAGATAAAGAAGTGAATATGCTTTTCTTCTCTCTTCTGGAGTCTTAGTAATATCTGCAACCATAGCACTGTTTATTGGCCCTACCAGATTATTTAACATGGATGCTATTATTATCAAAATAGGCACAATTTCAGGATTAGTGTCAGTAAAGATTCCACATGCCATAAACAGAGCAGCTGATATACTAGGTGCTAAAATATAAATAAATTTACGTCCTTTCTTATCTGCTATATGACCACCAACAAATGGTGATGCCATAGACAATGCCCCTTGTATCATTATGAAGTAACCAATTTCACTTTCACTCATTCCTAATTTAGTTCTCATGTATATAGTTAAAAAAGCATATACAAATCCACCAATTCGGTTTATGATTCTAGCTATAAATAATATATATATACTTCTTGGCAATCCACCATAACTTTCTTTTATTTTAGATAAAATTAACCCCTCTCTCATAAATCCACCCCTATTCGTATTTGAATAAACATTTTAGCATATTTACAATCTCAATTCATAGGGTATACTTTTTTATAACTATTTTATCTTTTGCTTCCTTTTAAGAAAAGCTTCATAATTTATGTTCATACACACTATATACTTACTGTTTGCAACATAAGAAGATGCTCCTATGCAAACATTATTTGTCATCATGGAAACAAATGGCTCAGTAAGCCACACTGTCAATATTGTATCCCAAATTTGCCTATATATATCACTCTTTGAAAAATCACTTCCAGCTTTGTATGTGTGAAAAATAGAACCATGTCTAATTTTGTATCTATCACTATTGTTGTATGCCGGACCTGTTTGGATTCCATTTTCATCAACAAACCAAATAGTCTCAATCATAGGATATCTATCAAAATAATCCATTTGATGAGTCTCAAATTCAGACAGTATTTCTGGAGTAATTTCTTTTCCCAATCGCTCTGTCATTCGTGCTAGTTTTCCCATAATCACCCTATCTTGTTCTATATGGTCTTGATCTAAATAATCTTCAATCTGAATTTTGTCATATAAATCATCCATCCACTGATTAAGATCATTTGGAGATATCTCCATGGGTTTTGCAACGTAATATCCCTGTATAAACTGTGCTCCATTTTTGACTGCTTGTATCCACGAAGCCTTGTCTTCTATACCTTTAGCAACTACAACCATTCCCATTTTTTGAGCAATATGATTCAAAAAACCTATGACATTTTTCTTATAATCTCCATCTGCTAAAGAGTTTAATCTGCTAGCATTTATCTTTATAATGTCTGGATTCATCATTATTATCTTATCTAAATTACTGTAGTCTCTTCCCAAATCATCAATACATATTGCAAATCCCAAATTTCTATATTTACTAATAAAATTTTTAGCTAAATCCCTTGTGGAAAAATCAATTCCATTTAGATCAAATACTATATTACCATACGGTATATTAAGCTCATCCATTTTATCTATTATGAAATCATGATTTATACAATATTCTAAGAGTTCTGCATCTACATTTACAAACAATAATAATTCACTCTTTATTTTATAAAATGGCGCATAAGACTCTATTGCTTTTTCTATTAAGAGTTTTTCTAAATCTATTAATAAGCCTCTATCCCTCGCTTCCTCTATTAATACGCCTGCCCCTATAACCTCGCCAGTATCTAAATCAATACCTCTAGCAAGTGCCTCCATTCCAACAGATAAATCTTTCAATGGTGACAAAATTGCCTGCATCAATATTTGAACACTTCTATTCTCAATAATCCTTTTTATTTTCAAGGACATCAGCCTCCCCAAGCTATTTAAGTTTACTTTATTATATCATGGCATTATCATTCATATTACATTTTACCCCATTTTATTCAATTTATCGAAATGGTTTTAGTTTTTAACCCCTGCTTGAGAACAAATGTATTTTTCTATTATTTATATTGATATTTTTAAATAAAAAAGCGACTTTCTCAAGTCGCAATATAATTTACCATATTTTGAAATTCATTACCAATATAATATAGGATAACCAAAAATCAGATTAAATATACTTTCTATTTTGAAATTAAAATTGTGCCGCAATCCACAATATACCCATAATAAAAACCATAACGATGACTAAGAATTTTCCTACAAATTTTAGCCATTTATTGTATGGAACTCGTCCTATAGCTAAGCCTCCCATTACAACCGCACTTGTTGGTGTAATCAAGTTCACAATGCCCGAAGCCGATTGATATGCAGTAATAACAAGTTCTCTACCAATCCCAGCAAAATCTCCAAGTGGAGCCATTATAGGCATAGACAATGTAGCTAGACCAGATGTCGATGGAATCAAAAACGAAAGTGGTATATAAAACAAATATGTGACTACTGCAAATGCCCCACTGCTTAGCTGTGCTAATGTATCCTCTCCAAAATTCAAAAGAGTTGCATCTATATGACCTGCTTGCATAACGACAGTTATACCTCTAGATACACCTACTATAAGCGCTACACTTAGTAGATCTTGAGCGCCCGCTACAAATGCATTGACCAATTCTTTTTCTTTTAGCCCTGCCACAATTCCAATGACAATCGCTGCAACCATAAATAGTGTAGCTAATTCCTCAAACCACCAACCAAGTGTAGGTATCCAAGTTATGCCTATATCAGAAAATGGTATTACTCCTATAATCATAATAATAAAAGTAACTACAAATAATTTCATTATTAATTTTCGCTTTTTAGTATACTCAGGAAATGAGTTTTCCGCCTCTTCTTCATGACTTACAAAATGTTTATAATCCGATTCTTTAGTAGAATAAGTAAGTGATTTTGTAGGATCTTTTCTAACTCTTTCCGCATAGCGCATAACATATGCTATCGCCAAGATTTCTCCGATTATAAGCATCAACGCTCTTAAAAATATCCCCTCACCAAGCGACACTTCTGCAAAACCAGAAGCTATACCTGTTGCAAATGGATTAACAGTAGAACCCAATACGCCCATTCCGGCTCCTAACATAACAACCGATACCGCTGTTATAGTGTCATAACCCGCAACTAAAAATATCGGTATCATCAGTGGATAAAATGCTATAGTCTCCTCAGCCATCCCAAATGAGGTTCCTCCAAGCCCAAAAAATATCATAAGCACTGGAATCATCCACTTCTCTTTCCCCTTCAGTTTCATAGTCACCGATGCTATAGATGCGTCAATAGCTCCAGTTTTCATTGTAACACCTAAAAATCCTCCTATAATAAGAACAAAAAGAGAAACTCCAATAGCATCTTTAAATCCCTTAATTGGAGCTACCACAACATCACCTACACCTTGAGGTGTAGATTCAATCTGATGGTAAGTTCCTGCAATTGGGACTTCTCTTCCACTGGCTGAATCTAAGGCCATATCATATTGTCCTGCTGGAACAATCCAAGTCATGATGGCAACAAAAATAATGATAGCAAATAAAATAGTGTAGGCTGTAGGCATTTTCATCCTATTCATAAACATTTATCCCCCTTGTATTTTTATGCACTTCCCAAAACAACGAACATTTTTACTTCACCCCAGCAAAGTCCTTTCTTTCAACCTCACAGCAACAAAATATATGTTCGTTATTTTTTTAACTTTTTATATCTATCACCATTATACATTATTATGCATTTTTTGTAAAATTAAAATTATTCAATCAAACACAACTTAATTTTATTTCTTTAAAAACATCGCTTTGCCATCATAGTTAAACTCATGCTCTTTTAGAAAATTTTCTATGCCTTCTGCTTTTACCACTGCAATTTCTAACCCTTCAAAATTATTAACTATCTCTTTCATCATAAAACTACCAATTCCTCTATTTTGATAGTCTTTGTGAACAACAAAATCATATATAACCGCATAATAGTAATAATCAGTAAGAGCTCTTACAAAACCTATTAACTTTTTCCCGTCATATGCTGTGATATAATAAGAATCTCCAAAAGCTTGAACTATAGATTTTTCATCTTTATTAATTCCTACACTATCAAAAACATTCATAATTTCCTTTGCTTTTATCTTATTGTTGTTATCAAATCTTATCATAGCAACACCTCTCTTCTATACTATTACATTTATGCCCGATACCTTAGTTATTATTCACTAAAAAATCAGCACTATCAATAATTAATGCAGCAATTTCCTCTAACAATTTCTTTTTTTGCTCCCCCCAAAGCCATGTTCCTGGAATCAAACTTTGTTTTTGCTTTTTCCTAGCATTGCCTTTGCGTTTTTCATATTCTTTTTCAACTATCTCCATGAAATCTCTTGCATCATATATCTCAAATCTCTTAATTTCATATTTTTGTGCTAAAACTTCGTAGAGCGATAATACCAATTCTTCATAAGTTGTATTTTCTTCTAACTCTAGCATTTTTATGATTTTAGGTATCATACTCTCAAATAAGAACCTTTTAGCCGGCAACTCATCTTTTTCTCCCATTTTGGATTTAATTATCTCTATAATACTACCATCTATATCCATTAATTTGCTCAAAAAATATTTTTCATCAAACATTTGATCTATATAGTATTTTTTACCAAATAAGTTTTTTAACGCTTTCATAGCATCATAATAACCCAATTGAATATTATATCGTGCTACATCTTCATCAAAATCCAAAGTTTTTCCTAGCTCTTCTCTAGGCTCTATAATTATATTTTTCACACCCTTAGGCAGTACATTTTTCTTTTCCCTACCTAATCCATGAGTTCTAATTGAAATTATATCTTTGTAACCTTTTTGATAAACCAAATTTATAGGTAAATTATTGTATACTCCTCCATCCACAAATAATTTTCCACCAACAGGCTCACTTTTAAACCCAGGAAAACTAGCACTAGCAAGTATATATGAGATGATTTCGCCTTCTGGTATATCATCTTTATATACTTCTACTGGTTTCATATCACTAAGTGAAACCGTTACTAAAGCAAAATCTATCTCTGAATTTCTCAGTTTCTGCTCATCAATTATATTTTCCAATAGGGATCTCATAACACTAGTATCTAGCCCTCCCTTACCAATTATATCTTTAAGCTTGCTCGCAATATAATCTAACGTCTCCATGTCTATGTTTAAATTTTTCCACTTTTCAATATGTTGGTCTTCAACATCAAAAACCATAGAGTTTTTTATATTCCACCAAAGTTCATATGCTTTATCAAAATCTCCTTGCGCCATAGCTGCACCATTAACAGCACCTATCGATGTTCCAGCTATTAATCCTACTGGTATTTCCAATTCTAAAATAGCCTTATAAGCGCCTATATGATAAGAGCCCTTCGCTCCTCCACCTTCTAGTACCACTCCATACATAAAAAACTCCTCCTTTATAATATAATAAATCCGTTCTTATTTATTATATCCTTTAATTACAATTTCAAAAATAATCATTTCGAATAATTTACATAAAAAAAGAAGTTTTCCCAATATAAACTGAAAAAACTTCTCAAAATAAATTCTTTTCTATTTATTTTTAGCTAATCTCAACACTTCTTTGAGTGTATCTTCATCAGAAATTAGTGTATCTATATATCCGCCTCTTAGCGCACCCAATATTGATTTAGCTTTCTTTAATCCACCAGCTACTACTATGAGTTTATGCTCTTTAATTTTTTCCGTAGATATTCCAATTATATTGTGGTTTATAGGAATATCTAGAAACTTACCATTTTGATCAAAAAAGTGTGCACATAAAAATCCAACACCACCATCAGCTTTAATCCTATCCTTTGAATCTGCTTCTATATACTCATCCCAAACAGTTTGTATAATCCCTTGTTCTAAAGCTCCTAATCCACTTAAAACCAAATCACAGTTATCAATCATATCAAGAGTATTCTTTACCACAGGTGTATTCAACACAGCGTCTCTAGCTATATCGTTATTTATATATATTGGAGCTGGCAAAGGATAGAGCTTTCCGCCTAACTTGCTAGTTAGAGTTCGGCCTATGCTCAGCATACTATTTGCATCATAACTAATTGCTCCAAAGAGTTCAACTACTTTTAAGTCTTGAAATTCTTGCTTTTTAAGCTGCGATACTGTAGAACGAACACTATGTCCCCAAGATATGCCTATGGTCATATCATCTCTAATTTCTTTTATCAGTACCTTTGCTGCCATTTTTCCGATTTCATTTACCGTATCTTCGTAACTAGATAATGTTTTCACAAGCATGACATTGTGAATACCAAATCTGTCCTTAATTTCATTTTGCAAAAGCTCTAACATATCGCAGTCATAGTTAATGCTTATATCCACAACACCTAGTTCCTTAGCTTTTTTTAACATTCTGGACACTTTAGGCCTAGATATATATAGTTCCTTTGCTATTTGATTTTGTGTTTTTCCCTCTAAATAATACATAACTGCTATTTCAATGAGTAAATATCTTTCATTTTCCATAAAGCTGACTCCCTAATTCATTTATTTCTGCCCATAATATGCATTAGCACCATGCTTTCTCAAATAATGTTTATTCAATAGATTCTCATCAATATTTTCAACTTTCATATCTATTTTTTCTGTCCTATAAGCCATTTTTGCAACTTCTTCTATCACTTTAGCATTGTGTACTGCATCTTTGGGACTTTTTCCCCATGAAAATGGTCCATGACTTGTTATTATAACGCCAGGCACTTCTAGTGGTTCCAAGTCTCTCTCTTTAAATGTCTCCACTATGACTTTACCAGTATTTAGTTCATACTCACCATCAATTTCTTCTTTGGTAAGTTTTCTAGTACACGGTACTGCACCATAAAAATAATCTGCATGAGTTGTACCATAACAAGGAATATCTCTTCCTGCTTGCGCCCAAGACGTTGCCCAAGATGAATGCGTATGAACAACTCCTTTTATGTCTTTAAATTGTCTGTATAACTCCAAATGAGTAGGAGCATCCGATGAAGGTCTCAAATTACCTTCTACCACTTCTCCGTCCAAATTCATAACCACCATATCTTCTGGTTTCATTATATCATAATTCACTCCACTAGGCTTAATTACTATTAAGCCTTTTTCACGATCTATTCCACTTACATTTCCCCAAGTGTATATGACCAATCCTTGCTTAACTAATTCAAGATTTGCTTCAAATACTTCTTTTTTCAAAGATTCTAACATTTAAAATCACCCAATTTCATTTGTTCTTCAAGCCATAGTTTAGCTTGTTTTACTTCGCTTACTGAGTCCTCAACTGTGTATTCCTTGTCATTATCTGCCCACATCTCTATCAAAAACGGTCCGCTATATCTAAGCTCTTTTAGTTTGTTAGATAATTCAGTAAATCTAACATCACCTTCTCCAAAAGGCACACATTTAAATATTCCAGATTTAGTATCCTTTAAGTGTATTGCTACAATATGGTTGATTCCCTTTTCTAGCTCCGTTTCCGGCGAATCTGTCCACTGAGATAAATTCCCTAAATCTGGATAAATTTTTAGCCAAGGCGATTTAACAAGATCTATATATTTCAAGCATCTAGTTATAGTTCCTATAAACTCCGTATCCATTATTTCTATAGAAAGCATAATATTATAAGACGCTGCCCTAGCTGCACTGTATCTCAAACCCTCTATAAATAGTCTTTCACTTATCTCAGTATGCTCTTCATAGTAAACATCATATCCAGCAAGTTGAATATTTCGTATGCCTAAATCAGCCGCCAATTCTAAAGCTTTATCCATGATTTCAAATGCGCGTTTTCTTTTCAGCTCATCACTACTGCCAAAAGGAAATCTTCTGTGACCACTTAAGCACATAGAATTTATATACATATTGTTTTCGTAGAGTAAATCTCTGAGTTCTTTTCTCTTTTCTTTAGTCCATTCTAATCTAGCTAATCTTTCATCGCTTTCATCTACAGACATTTCAATAAAATCAAATCCTGCACTTTTAGCTACCTCTATTTTTTTAGACCAATCAAATGCATTCGGTATAGCCTTTTCATATATTCCTATTGGTACCATTTTTTTATTCATATAACTAGCTCCAATGCTTAGCTATTTCCGCTTTAAACGACTTTGCTGCTTCTGATGGAGACTGCGCATCTCTTATGCTTCTACCAGCTATAAAGCAATATATTGGATAAGCTTTAAATAGTTTTAAATCGTCTATTGTAAGACCACCTGTTACAGTAACCTTAAATCCCATATCACAAAGCTTTCCTATTTTTTCTAAGTCCTCATCTCCCCAGCCTTTACCAGCTGCTTGTGCATCCCTTGATCTGTGGTAAACTACTTGCTCAAGTCCTGCTTCTTTCCAAGATTCTGCTTGTTCCCAAGTCCAATCACCATACAATTCAATTTGAACATCTCTGTCTTCACCAAATTCTTTAGCTACCCCTAGCATACCTGTCATTGTAGGGATTTCCGCACAGCAAATCACAGTCATCCAATTTGCTCCTGCTCCAAAACATTGTTTTGCAAGTAAACTACCAGCATCCGCCCCTTTTATATCTGCTAATATCGTCTTTTCAGGATACAATGCTCTTAAACATCTTACTGGCTCTAAACCTTCTGCTACATGCAATATAGTTCCCACTTCTATAACATCTACATGCTCTCCAATTTCTCTTATAGCTCCCATAGCATCACTTAAGCTAGTATTATCTAATGCAACTTGTAATTTTGGTTCCATTTTAATATCCTCCTTTATATATAAAAGGCGGTTATCTTACAATAACCAGCCTCGCCGTCTTTACGCTAATGCTTCTTGTAATTTTGTTTTAATCTCATCTTCTGATAAAAGGTTTAATAATCCTATAACCTTAGCATTTCCAGCATTTGAAAAATCCTTTACAAATGCTTGTGATACAAGCACTACATCAAAATTTTTCGCATCCGATGTTGCTTGACCTACGCTACAATGATGCACTTGATATTCAATTCCCATTTCTTTTAAAACTTTTTCTATCTTCATTTTTATTATCATACTTGATCCCATACCGTTACCACATGCAGCTAATACCTTTAACATATCGAACACTCCTTTTAATCGAGAAGTTTTTGAAAAAAATCAAAAACTTCTCATGATTTCTATTTTTATAATAATGCTTTGAATGGAAGATCTGGTTCTATAGCAAATGCATCATCAAATCCTCTTGGATAGTGATACTCTAGTTTAGCTCTATCATTTGGATAAGTGAATTTTCCACCTACTTGCCAGATAAATGGCGTGAATTTGTATTCCAATACGTGTTTTCTCATATTCCAAAGTGTCAATATTTCTTTTGGATCAGCTTGGAAATTTGTCCAGATATCATGATGGAATGGAATAACAACATCTGTATTCAAGCACTCTGCCATTTTTAATATATCTATAGAAGACATCTTATCAGTCATTCCCCTTGGATTCTCTCCAAACGACCCAAGTGCTACATCTATTTTGTGATCATTTCCATGCTTTGCATAGTAATTCGAATAGTGAGAATCTCCACTATGATATAAATTTCCACCTGGTGTTTTTATCAAATAGTTAACTGCTAATGTATCCATATCTCTAACAGGCTTGTCTTTCAATATCATTCCAGCTGGAGCTGTAACAAGTTCAGTCCTGTCAAAAGATTCAAGAGCTACTATTTCTGTATCCTTTACTTTTACAACATCTCCAGGTTTCACAACTATGCATCGTTTTTCTGGGACTCCCCAGCTAATCCATAAATCGACGCATGCTTTTGGCCCAATAAACGGAACACTTTCATCACAATTCTGAAGAACTGCTGCTGCAACATTTTCGTCAATGTGATCGCCATGATCATGTGTCGACAATACTGCATCTAGTTCTTTTATTGCAAATGGATCTATTACACAAGGAACATTTCTAAGATTTGGCTGTAATTTCAGACAACCAATCATTCTTTGATGCTGATGCTGTTCTCTCATAAGAGGGTTTGATTTTGTCTTTTTCCCCGATTTTACCCAAAGGTCTATAAGTATATTTGCATTTCCTTCTGATTTAACCCAAACTCCAGTACAACCTAACCACCACATTGCAAAAGTTCCAGGTTCTACTACCTCTTGCTCTATTTCTTCATTCAACCAAGTACCCCACTCCGGAAATGTACTCAATATCCAACTTTCTCTTGTAATCTCATCTACTTTTGCCATACTATCCACTCCTCTTTTATATCTTAAACAATTCTAGCATTTCATCTTTTGATGTAGCATTTAAAATAGCCTCAAATTTTGAACTATCACTAAAAACTTCAACTATGCCTTGAAGCATTTTCATATGCATATCTGCATCAACACACGATAGTGCAATTAACAACCTAACTTGGTGATCTTCTGCTTCTGAAAAAGCAACTGCTTTTTTCAACTTCATTATGCTAAACCCTACTTTAACCGAACCCGTTTCTGGTCTCGCATGAGGTAAAGCCAAATTCGGTGCAATAACAACATATGGCCCATATTCCTTGATGCATTCAATCATTGCATCTATATAAGACTGCTTTACAAAGCCATTATCTAGAAGTGGTTTCGAAGACTCTACTACCGCCTCTTCCCAATCTCTAACCTCATCTTTAAATTGAATAAATTCTTTTGTCAAATCAAAATTTCCAAACATATTGCCTGCCTCCTATTTTGCATTTCACTCAGATACGATTTATAATTATATATTAATTTCACACTGCACATTTGTCAATGCGTTTACAACTTTTTGCACATTTGTGCATCATTTCTTCAATACATAGTTCTCTATAGCCCAAGACACTCCATTGTCATCGTGGTGTATAGATACATAATCTGCTATCTCCTTTACTTCTTCCACCGCATTTTCAGTAGTTACAGCACACCCTGCAAATTTTAGCATCTCAATATCATTGTAATTATCACCAAATGCCAAAATATCACTTCTATCTATGCTATATTCACCGGCTAACCATTCTATAGCACCTCTTTTACTTGTGCCTTCGACCATAAAATCCATGAGGCCTTTGCTTGACTGACATATCTCAAGCCCCTCAATTCCAACAAATTTATCTCTAAGCAATTCAAATCTATTGCTATCTTCTTCTATTATCAGTATTTTATAAATTTCTTCTTTCAATATACAATCGATACTTTCATTTACTCTAAATGGCACTTTGCAATCTTCTTCTAGTTTTTTATTCCTCGTTTGAAAATACTCCAGGCGTTTACTTGGAATAGTAAATATATATTCATCAGAATATGCCATATAGGTAAATTGTTCTTCATTACATATACTTAGAATATCTCTAACTTTTTCACTAGACATAATTCGCTTTCGCCATACTTCTTTCGTCATGGGATTTCTTATCATCGCACCATTACACGAAATAACTGGTGTCTTAACTCCCAATTTCTTTACATATTCTTTTACAAGAAGATCTGATCTTCCCGTAGCTATAACTATTTTGCATCCTAATTCTTCTAACTTTAGTATCGAATCCTTGTTTTCTCTTGAAATCTCATGTTTCTCATCTAATAAAGTTCCATCCAAGTCAAAAACCGCTAATTTATACATATCTTTTTTCTCCTATAAAGCAGGAAATTGCACAGTCTCTTTCATAATTACTGTACAATTTCCTTTTGCCTATTAGTTATTTATTTAGCTCTTGTATCTCTCATTGTTGTAAAGTAAGTTTCTTTATATCTCTTGTAATGTAATTGTGGTAACACTAACAATCCTGCGATAAGTGCTATTGGGAATGCTATACCAACTGCCTTACTAGCAAGTACCGTTCCTGACCAAAGCGTAGCCCAGTCAAACATACCCATCCATCCAATAACTAGATCACTTTCCTTAAGAACTGTAAGAACAAGCGCTGATCCTAAAACTTGAATCATACCTGCAAAAAATGGAATAATCGCAGCTGCTCTACGTCCACCTGATTTATTTGCAAATATAGCAAGTGTTCCATTATCAAAGAATAAACAGATAAATCCAGCTATGATAAGAATCGGTGATTTCATTGCAACTAACGCACCAATTGCTGTAATTTGTCCGAAGAATCCAAATATAAATCCATAAGTCGGTGCATTAGGCGCATAACCAAATGTTACAGCACAGTCAACTGCTGGTACTGCACCTTGTAACAACTTATCAGATATACCGTGGAATGAAGTAGTAAGTTCTGCAACAAACATTCTTACTCCAGTTAATATTATAGTAATATATACTGCAAAGTATGCTGTTGTTTCAAATATATATGTTCCAAACCAATATTTACTAGTATTATAATCAAATGCTTCCTTGCCGATAACCACCATTATAGTTCCAACAAATGCTGTCATAAGAACCACATTTGAAACTATATTATCATTAAAAACAGAAAGCCATCCAGGCAATTGAACATTGTCTACCGAATTTTCTTTTTTACCAACTAAGCCACCAACTCTATAAGCAAGCCATGCGCCAAACATCTGTTGATGTCCAAGTGTAAATCCTGCTCCATCTGTAACCTCTTGAGTTGCTTCTATTACTAAGTTTGACATTACTGACCAATATGTTCCAACTAGAAGTCCTGTTACACCTATTAACATAGGAGATACTTGAACATCTACGCCTTCTATTACTGTGTATAATGCCCAAAGAAGTACTGCTGATTGCTGATACATAATGTGTCCAGTAATAAATAATGGACGAACCTTAGTGTACTTTCTAAATGCAACTAATAAAATGTTCCACGCAAATGCTATAAGCATT
>JAOAQY010000157.1 GCA_025210965.1 Tissierellales bacterium | reverse complement strand
TATTCAATCTGCTTTTAGTAACTTTTTTTCATTATTATATATTTTATCATCATCTGTCCACGGTTGGCAAATCGTAGGCATTGCAAAACAAAATAAAAATTACTTAGCTAAAATCAATTTTAGATTTGAAATCATTCATCTCGTTTACAGAAAAAGACTGCAAAACTGATGTTTTTGACGAAAAATGTATTTGAAAACTCAAATTAAATATCTTTTTTCATTATCGACATTTTTAGTATTCTAAAAATGTCATCTGTATCTTTCTCCTCTGGAACTCTTAAAAAATCACTTTCAAATAATACATGTCTCAAATTTGCTATTAATATATTATAGTCTAATTTCAAATCATAAGAATATCCATGTGAAATATAAATCATATTGTCTTTATCAATTCCATTAATTTGAAAATATTCATCTACAATACTTTGAACATATCGTTTTTGTCTGCTGACTAATCTATTTTGTTCATCTAAATTTTTTGCATCTTTATAATAAAGTTTATACTTTGAAGTAATAACTTTATCATTACTCAGTAAAATTGTTGATGAACTATCAATACAAACAATCTCAATACATGAGTCTGGATGCTGTATGCGGGGAGTGTCACTCCACAATGTTTTATGTTCATAAGACACTGGTATAGTTGAAATATTATTCAAATCCATTTTGAAACTTTTGTCAAACGCTGAAATAACTCCCCATATAAACTGTATATCATTGTTGTCAGTTATATTTAATAATTCTTCGCCTGTAAACCATCTTATATTTCCATTAAAAATTTCCGAATCATAAACTTCATAATCTGATATCAACCAATTATATTTAATTACATCTTCTCTAATTGGTAAAAATACATCCCTTAAATTTGTATGTTCTCTTACTTGATCCGTTTCAGTCAAAATCAAATTCATATATAGCCACCTCCACAAATTATATTCTCTTTTTTACAATTCACCATTCAAAGCATAGATTAGTTGTCTAATCATTTTTTATTTTTATAGGTATCAAAACTTCGCCTACAAACTCATCTGAAATAGATTCCCAATAATTGAATAGAGGTATGAAGTATGCCTCTCCAGAAACAATGTAGTTTTTTTCATTGGCATAGGATAATAGTTTGTTAATGGTTATCTCAACTGTTGTATGTTTACCTTTGTGCAAGCATCTAATAAATTTACTACTTGGCTGTTTTGTTGATTTAAGAGCACTTCCTTCTGCATTCAAGTAATCAAAGATATATTTCATTTTGTATTTGCCTAATTGATCCGAATGGGTTGTATCGAAGCAGATACCAAACTTGCTTGAAAGTGAACCTTCTTGTTCTAGTTTCCTTCTTAATCGGCTTACTGCAGAATCGTAAGTCATAAGTGGACCATAACCAATAGGTTCTTTAATGATAATCATTTCAGGATATTCATTTAGTTTGATGCCTTCATAGATATCTATACTATGCAATTCTGTTAAGTTCTCTAATCTTTTTTCAATAATATAGCGTTGCATTTTTAGTGTTTCAATTTTTTTATCTATTTCCTTCTTTTGGTGATTCAATAGTTCTATGCTCGTTTTTTTGCCTTCTTCAGTTAAGTAAGATTGGATTTCTTTTAATGTTAATCCGCTTTCTTTAAGTGCTAGGATAAGTTCAAGTTTTTGCAGGTCATCTGAAGTGTAATAGCGGTAATTTTTTTCATTTCTAATTGAAGGAGATAGCAATCCATAGTTGTCGTAATGGATTAGAGCGGTTCTTGTGATATCAAATAGTTTTGCTACTTCACTAATTTTATATTTTTTCATATCATTCATAAGTTTCTCCTTGACTGTAATGTAACATTATAGTTTATATTTTAATTATATAGCAATGTTATAGCAATTAAAAGTAGTATTGGAGGTAGAAATGATAAGTGAATATATTAAAATAGTTGGAGCATATGAGCATAATCTCAAAAATGTTTCTATATCAATTCCTAAAAATAAATTGGTAGCGATTACGGGACCATCGGGGAGTGGTAAGTCAACATTTGCAATGGATATTTTACAAAGAGAATGTCAGAGACAATATATGGAATCAATGGGTTTAGTAACTGACGGTTTAAATAAGCCTAAAGTAGAAAGTATTGTGGGCTTATCTCCTGCTATTGGAATTTCACAAAGAGGTATTGTAGGTTCTAGTAAATCAAATGTTGGAACGTATACTGAAATATTAACGTATTTAAGAGTTTTGTATTCTAAACTTGGAACCAGAATATGTCCAGTTTGTAAGACTAAAATTAGTCCTGATTATAGTAGTGGTGATTCGACTGAAATCGATGAAAAGAATGTAAGATGTTCAGTATGTCATAATGATATGCCACATTTAACAATGGGGATGTTTTCGTTCAACAAGCCGGAGGGTTATTGTCAAACTTGTAGTGGGTTAGGTACAGTTACTGAAATTGACATATCTAAAGTAGTAGATGAATCACTAAGTTTAGAAGAAGGGGCAGTAAGTATTTGGGGAAGTGGACAATTCGGAAGTTTTTATGGTGAAGTTCTAGAAAATTGTGGAAAGTACTATGGATTTGAATTTGACGCCTCGAAGAAGGTCAGAGAGTTTAATGAAATAGAAAAGCTGGTTTTTTATGAGGGTGTGGATTCGGAAAAGTTTAAATCAATTTACCCGAATGTTAAAAAGCCTAAAAAAGTTAATGATGGCTACTTCAAAGGTATTTTGACATTCATGAAAGAAAAGGCCAAAGAACATTCGAAGAAGGAGAAAAAGAACAGTAAAATAACAAATTCTTTTGTAATCAATACTTGCTCAGAATGTCATGGAAGTCGATTAGGCTATGATGGGAGAACTGTGATGGTTAATGGGAAAACCATTGTAGAAGTGAGTAAATTTGATTTGAAAGAATTAATGAATTGGCTTAACCATTTAGAACTAACAGAAGCTGAATTGAGTATAGCAAAGGTTGTTTTAGCTGATTTAAGAAAGAGAATTGACAATGTTATCAAGATTGGGTTAGGTTATCTTTCGTTAGAGCGATCTATTAGTTCATTATCTGGTGGTGAAGCACAGAGGTTGAAATTGTCAAATATAATTGATAGTGGTTTGACGGGGGTATTATATATTTTAGATGAACCAACTACAGGATTGCACCCACATGATATTATGATGCTACTTAGAGCATTGATGCATATTAGAGATTTAGGAAATACTATTTTGGTTATAGAGCATGATACAGATTTCATTGAAAAATGTGACTATATAATTGATTTTGGACCTTTTTCAGGTCCTAATGGTGGTGAAATAGTTTTTTCTGGAACTCCTAGAGATATTGTAAATGACACAAAATCACTTACAGGTAAATATCTTAAGCGAAAAATGAAATTAGAGTATGAATCATTGAAGTTTAATAGAATGATTTCTGTAAAAAATGCATTTTCACATAATTTGAAAAATATAGATGTTGATATACCTTTAAATGCATTTGTATGCTTCACGGGTGTTTCGGGTAGTGGGAAATCTTCACTTGTTATTGATGTTATTGACAAGTACGTTAAAAGTGGGTATGCAGATTGTGAGTCTATTGACAATTTAAATGAAGTAAATAGAGTGGTTACAATTGATCAAAAACCTATTGGTAGGATGTCTAGATCAAATGTGGCGACATACACAGAAGTATTTACCTTGATTCGAGAGTTATTTGCAAATCAGAAGGATGCAAAAAAACTGAAGTTAAAACCATCTCATTTTTCATTTAATGTAAAGGGTGGACGATGCGAGAAATGTCAAGGGCTTGGTGTTGTGAAATTAGACATGCATTTCTTAGATGATATTGAAGTAGAGTGTCCAGCATGTGAAGGACATCGCTTTAAGCAGCAAGTGCTAAATGTAACGTATCGAGGAAAGCATATATCAAATATATTGGATATGACTGTTGATGAGTGCATCGAACATTTTTCAGAGGAATATTTGATAAAAGAAAAATTGATGTTTTTACGAGAAGTTGGTTTAGGATATTTAAAACTTGGACAAACTACAATAACTTTATCAGGTGGGGAATGTCAAAGAATAAAACTTTCAAAAGAGTTATCTAGAGATGAAACTCAAAACACTATCTATATACTTGATGAGCCAACTACTGGATTACATCCTAGTGATATTGAGAAATTAATGAAATTATTATTTAAACTTAAGAATAAAGGGAATTCAATTTTTGTTATTGAACATTCCTTAGAAGTAATTTCAGCTTCTGACTATATTATTGATTTAGGTCCACAAGGTGGTAGTGATGGGGGAGATATTATTGCTTATGGAACGGTAAGGGATTTGTTAGAGAGTAAACGAGGATATACACAACAGTATTTAAGAGAATTTGTTGAAGGAGAATGATTATGAGGAAAATTATATTAAATTTGGCAGTTAGTTTAGATGGCTATATTTGTGATGAGAATGGCGGTTTTGATTGGATTGTTGGTCATGGGAAAGATAGTAAGAACGCAACAGAGGTCTATGACTTTGAGAAATTCTTAGATGGGGTGGATACGTTAGTCATGGGTTCAGTTTCATATGAAGATGTAGTCCTTTCTGGTTTATCGACGTTTGATGACAAAGAAATAATTGTAGCAACTCACAGGGAATTAGAGGCAAGGGAGAATGCAAAGTTTATTAGTGGAGATATCTGCAATAGTATACTTGAACGCAAAGAAGTTGAGGGGAAGAATATTTGGTTGTTTGGAGGTGCTGTTTTGACGGATTCATTTATAAGAGCAAATATAGTTGATGAATATATTATTGCTATTATACCAACAATTCTAGGGAATGGTAGAAGGTTGTTCAAAGGTGACTATCCTAAAATAGATTTGCAGCTGAATGATTATTCTATAAATGATGGAATAACTACACTTACTTATGGTAAAAGATAGTTTTAGAGAGAGTCTTGTAAATACAAGGCTCTTCTATTATAATTTAGACAAGATGATGGAAGAAGATAAATACACATTTGTAAATCATTAATTTTTACTCTATTGAAAAACTTATAATTCAAACCTGTCAACAGGTAGCATTTAAAGACAGGACAAATAAGTAGAAAATAGCTAATATAGAAAGAGAAAGGAGTGGCTTTATGGATTGGCTTAATTCGATGAATGATGCAGTAGAATACATGGAGGCTAATATAACTAAAAAGCTTGATGTTGAGCAGGTAGCAAAAATTGCATTATCATCTACGTTTCACTTTCAGCGTATGTACCATATGATAACTGGTGTTACAATAGGTGAATATATACGAAGAAGGAGACTTACACTAGCTACACAGGATATTATATCTGGTGAAAAGATTATAAATGTAGCTTATAAGTATGGTTATGAAACGCCTGAAGCATTCACAAAAGCTTTTAAAAAAATGCATGGAATAAGTCCTTCGGCAGCGCGCGAGCCAGGAGTAAATCTCAATGCATATCCTAAACTATCCTTTCACATTTCAATAAAAGGAGATAAAAATATGAATTATAAAATTTTTGATAAAGGAAGTTTTAAAGTAGTAGGCAAACAAACAAGAATATCTATGGAAAATGAAGAAAATTTTAATCAAGTACCAAAATTCTGGTACGATTGCATGGAAGATGGCTCATATGACTGGATTTCTTCAAAGGCAGGCAAGCTAGGGATTCTAGGTGTATCTAAGGATTTCGATAAATATAAAGATGAATTTAATTATATGATAGCAGTTGAAGAAGTAAATGAT
>JAOAQY010000156.1 GCA_025210965.1 Tissierellales bacterium | reverse complement strand
TGGTATAACCCCTGCCATAAGGACTTTCAATGGTATATGTGTACTCTGTCCGCCATACATCTTGCGTCCAACTAATCTTTTTGCATATTGAACTGGAATCTTTCTGCTACCATCTTGAATCGCAACAATACCCGCAATAACAATCAACGCTAATGCTACAAATAATATTACCTGTAGAATATTTAGTGATCCTCCCATTGCAGCTTGTCCCATATCCATTAACGCGATAGGTAGCTTAGCAATAATCCCTGTGAAAATGATTATAGAAATACCATTTCCTATTCCATTTTCGGTGATTTGTTCGCCTAACCACATTAAGAAGGCTGTTCCTGCTGTCATCGTAATAACGACGATTGCTCTCGCTCCAAAAGTCTGCTCGATAATTGCTTGGTTGAACAAACCAACACTGATACCAACTGCTTGAATCAATGCAAAAATGACAGTTCCATAACGTGTCATCTGAGCAAGCTTCTTCCTTCCTTCTTCGCCTTCACGAGACAAAGCTTCTAGCTTAGGAATTGCTATCGTCAACAATTGAATAATAATCGATGCTGTTACATATGGATAGATGTTTAATGCAAATATCGTCATTTTCTTGAATGCCCCGCCAGACATTAAATCAAACATTCCCAACAAACCATTCGAATCAGAATTAAAAATCTGCTTTATATATTCTGTATCGATAAATGGAATTGGAATGTTTGCGCCCAATCTGTATACAACTAACATAAATAGTGTAAACAACATTTTCTTTCTTAAGTCTGGTATCTTCCAAGCATTTTTCAACGTTGTGAACAATTAAATCACCTCAACTTTTCCCCCTGCAGCTTCAATCTTTTCAGTAGCACTCTTACTGAATTTTTGCGCTTTCACCACAAGCTTTTTGTTCAATTCACCATTTCCTAGTATCTTGATACCATCATTGAATTTCTTAACCATACCTGCTTCGATTAATAATTCTGGTGTAACTTCTGTATTTTCTTCGAATGCGTTCAAATCTTCAATGTTTACAATAGTGTATACTGTTGCAAATTTTGAATTGTTAAAACCACGTTTTGGTAATCTTCTGAATAAAGGCATCTGTCCACCTTCAAAGCCTGGTCTAACGCCACCGCCTGAACGTGCATTCTGTCCATCTTGACCTTTACCTGCAGTTTTACCTTGACCAGTCGCTGTACCTCTACCTAATCTTTTGCGATTTTTAGTCGTTCCCGCATTTGGTTTCAAATTGTGTAGTCTCATGTCTGCACCTCCTTTACTCGTTAGTCAATTACTTCTACGATATGACTTACTTTGTTGATCATTCCTCTGATCATAGCATTGTCTTCGTGTTCTACTACTTGACCGATCTTTTTAAGACCTAAAGCTTCAACTGTTTTTCTCTGCTTTTGAGTCTTGCCAATGATACTCTTAGTTTGCTTAACTTTGATTTTAGCCAAGGTATTTCCCCCCTAACCTATAATTTCCTCTACAGACTTGTCTCTTAATTTAGCAACTTCTTCTGCTCTCTTTAAGCTATCAAGTCCTTCGATAACGGCATTTACCATGTTTCTTGGGTTATTAGATCCCAATGATTTTGTTCTGATATCTGAAATACCAGCTAATTCCAATACGGCACGAACTGGGCCACCTGCGATAACTCCAGTACCTTCTGGTGCTGGCATCATTAATACGCTACCTGCTCCAAATTTTCCTTCAATTCTGTGAGGAATTGTTGTGCCTTTCATAGGAACTTCAACTAAATGCTTCTTAGCATCTTCAATTGCCTTTTTGATTGCATCAGGAATTTCAAGAGCCTTGCTCATTCCAACTCCTACATGGCCATTCTCATCGCCAACAACAACCAACGCACTGAATCTGAAGTTTCTACCACCTTTAACAACTTTCGTTACTCTGTTGATATTTACTAACTTTTCTTTCAAGTCTAATTGACTTGCATCTATACGTCCACGTTGCATTTATTTACCTCCCTTGCTTAAAATTGAAGTCCAGCTTCTCTAGCACCTTCTGCTAATTCTTTAACACGTCCATGATATAAATATCCACCACGGTCAAATACTACAGTGTCAATGCCTTTACCTTTTGCTTTTTCAGCAACAGTTTTACCAACTATTTTAGCCGCTTCTTTATTTCCGCTATAACTCATTTGAGTTTTAACATCTTGATCTAAAGTCGATGCTGAAACAAGTGTGTGACCCGCTGCATCATCAATAATCTGTGCATAGATATGTTTAGAACTTCTGTATACGTTCAATCTTGGTCTTTCAGGAGTTCCCTGTATCTTTTTTCTTGCTTTAAGATGTCTTTTCACTCTTTTAGCATTTCTATTAACTCTCTTAAGCACACTTATTCACTCCTTTCATTCTATTTACCAGTTTTACCTTCTTTACGTCTAACGTATTCGCCTTGGTATCTAATACCTTTTCCTTTATAAGGCTCTGGTTTTCTCCAGTCTCTAATTACTGCTGCATAGTTACCAACTTGTTGCTTGTCGATACCTTTAACAACAATTGTAGTTTGGTTTGGAACTTCTACTTCGATACCCTCTGGATCTACCATCTCAACTGGGTGAGAGAATCCAAGGTTAAGATGTAATTCTTTACCTTTTTTCTGAGCTCTGTATCCAACACCTACGATTTCTAACGTTTTAGCATATCCTTCAGATACACCAACAACCATATTATTCAACAATGATCTTGTTAAACCGTGTAATGATCTATGTTTTTTATTATCAGTTGGACGAGTAACTGTAATAGTACCCTCAGCAACTTCAATTTTCATTTCTTTGCTCATTTGTTGAGAAAGTTTACCTTTTGGTCCGCTAACCTCAACAAAATTACTTTCGTCAATTTTCACTTCTACTCCTGCAGGAATAGTGATTGGCGCTTTACCGATTCTTGACATGATTTCACCTCCTATAGCTGCAACTTTTCTACCATACGTAGCAAACTACTTCGCCACCTACATTACTTTGTCTTGCTTGCTTATCTGTCATAACACCTCTTGATGTTGAAAGAATTGCAATACCTAAACCACCTAATACTCTAGGGATTTCTTGTCTCTTTGCATATACTCTTAAACCTGGTTTTGAAATTCTCTTGATTCCAGTGATAACTTTTTCATTGTTCTCACCATATTTCAATTCAATTCTCAAAACTCCTTGCTTACCATCTTCAATAAGATCGAAGCCTTTAATATATCCTTCGTCCAACAACAACTCAGCGATTGATTTCTTCATGTTTGATGCTGGCACATCTACAGAATCATGTTTAGCGTTATTCGCATTTCTGATTCTCGTTAGCATATCCGCGATAGGATCTGTCATTACCATAGAGTTTGCCTCCTTTCATCCGTAAATCTCTATTTTACCAGCTTGCTTTTCTAACGCCTGGGATTTCACCTTTATACGCTAATTCTCTAAAACAAATACGGCAAACACCATATTTTCTTAGATAAGCATGAGGGCGTCCACAAATCTTGCATCTACTGTATTCTCTAGTGCTAAATTTTTGCGTTTTCTGCTGCTTTAACTTCATCGATTTTTTTGCCATCTAAATCCCTCCTTTACTTTCTAAAGGGCATTCCCATTAAAGACAACAGCTCTCTAGCTTCTTCATCTGTGTTAGCTGTTGTTACAACAACAATGTCCATTCCCTTAATTTTATCTACTTTATCGTACTCAATCTCTGGGAAAATTAATTGCTCTTTAACTCCTAATGCATAGTTTCCTCTACCATCAAATGATTTATCAGAAACTCCTCTAAAGTCTCTTACGCGTGGTAGTGCAATTGAAACAAGTTTGTCATAGAAATCATATAATTTTTGATCTCTTAATGTAACTTTACAACCAACTGCCATACCTTCACGAAGCTTAAAGTTCGCTACTGACTTTTTAGCTCTTGTAACAAGTGCCTTTTGACCTGTGATCATTGTCAATTCTTCAACAGCCTTGTCCAATAATTTAGGGTTGTCTTTTGCTTCTCCCATACCCATGTTAACGATGATTTTTTCCAATCTTGGAACTTCCATCACATTTCTATAATTAAATTTTTCCATCAATGCTGGAACAACTTCATTTTTGTACTTATCTCTTAAACGTGATTGCATTTCTGTACCTCCTTTCGAGAAGAAAATTATTAATCAAGAATTTCTCCGCTTTTTCTGCTTATTCTTACTTTATCGCCATTTTCTAATACTTTAGTGCCAACTCTAACACCTTGCTTGTCTTTTTCAGACCAAACCATAACGTTTGAAGCGTGAATTGGACCTTCTTGGTGAACTAATCCACCTTGTTGCATCTGAGCACTAGGCTTAACGTGCTTTGTCATCATGTTAACGCCTTCTACTAAGACTCTATTTTTTTTAGGGTAACAAGCTAATACTTTACCTTTTTTACCCTTATCTTTTCCTGCAATTATAACTACTGTATCATTCTTTTTGATATGCATGCCGACACCTCCTTCTATAGTACTTCAGGTGCTAATGATAAGATCTTCATAAATTGACCTTGACGTAACTCTCTTGTTACTGGTCCGAAAATACGAGTTCCAACAGGAGTTTTGTCCTGCTTGATTATTACTGCTGCGTTTTCGTCAAATGAAATATAACTTCCGTCATCTCTTTTCACTGCACGTTTTGTACGAACTACTACCGCTTTAACTACTTCACCTTTTTTAACAACGCCACCTGGTGTTGCACTTTTAACCGCAGCAACGATTACGTCACCTACTCCAGCATATTTTCTCTTACTTCCGCCTAACACCTTGATGCATAAAATTTCCTTTGCACCTGAGTTATCACTAACTTTTAAACGAGTTTCTTGTTGAATCATTGATTACCCTCCCTTCGCAACTGACAGGATTATTTCGCTCTTTCTAGAATTTCAACTAATCTCCATCTTTTGTCTTTGCTTAATGGTCTAGTTTCCATAATTTTTACTGTATCACCAATACCGCATGTGTTTTCTTCATCATGGGCTTTGAACTTTGTTGTTCTTTTAACTTGTTTATTATAAATTGGATGTGCTACAAATGTTTCAACAGAAACAACGATTGTCTTATCCATTTTATCACTAACTACACGACCAACTCTAGTTTTTCTATACGCTCTAGCCATTATAATCCTCCTTTCGCGATCATTTTATACCTACGCGTTTAATTCTTTTTGTCTTGCAACAGTTTTTACTCTTGCAATATCTTTTCTAACTTGTTTAATTCTCATAGGATTATCTAGCTGCCCTGTAGCTAGTTGAAATCTTAAATTAAACAATTCTGCTTTATATTCACCAATTTTATTATTCAATTCTTGAAGCGTTAATTCACGCAATTCACTAGCTCTCATTTGCTTCACCACCCTCTTGACGTGTTACGAATTTACATTTTACAGGCAATTTGTTGGCAGCTAAACGCATAGCTTCTCTAGCTAATTCTTCAGAAACACCAGCCATTTCAAATGCTACTCTTCCTGGTTTAACTACTGCTACCCAATACTCTGGAGAACCCTTACCTTTACCCATACGAGTTTCAGCAGGTTGTCTTGTTACAGGCTTGTCTGGGAATATCTTAATCCAGATCTTACCACCTCTTTTAACGTGTCTTGTCATAGCACGTCTTGCCGCTTCTATTTGGTTTGATGTGATCCATGCTGGCTCAAGTAATTGCAAACCAAACTCGCCATATGTTACTTTATTTCCTTTAAGCGCCTTACCTTTCATTCTTCCTCGTTGAACCTTACGACGCTTAACTCTTTTAGGCATTAACATTTCGTTTTCCTCCTTCCTTCACTGAGATGAATCTATTTTTTTGTTCTTTCCCCTTTAGTTGGAAGAACTTCACCATTATTTATCCAAACTTTAACACCGATTTTACCGTAAGTTGTATCAGCTTCAGCAAAACCATATCCGATATCAGCTCTAAGTGTTTGCAATGGAATATTTCCTTCACTATAACCTTCTGTTCTAGCCATATCTGCTCCGCCTAAACGTCCAGCTACTTGAGTTTTGATACCAAGAACGCCCGCTCTATTACTTCTTTGAATAGCTTGTTTCATAGCTCTTCTGAATGAAACACGTCTCTCTAATGATGCTGCTATATTCTCAGCTACTAATTGTGCGTCTTTTTCTGGAATCTTAACTTCTTCAACATTGATAATAACTTTTTTAGAAGTCATTTTTTCCAATTGATTTTTCATTGACTCAACACCAGCTCCACCTTTTCCGATAACCATACCAGGCTTAGCAGTGTTAACTGTTACTTTTACTCTATTTGCCGATCTTTCGATTTCAATTTTAGAAACACCAGAAGTGAAGAATGCTTTCTTAACAACTTTTCTAATGTTATGATCTTCAACTAGTAAATCTCCAAAATTTTTCTTGTCAGCATACCATCTTGAATCCCAATTCTTGATAACACCGACTCTTAGACCGTGTGGATTAACTTTTTGACCCATCGTTTTCCCTCCTTCTTCTAGTTTTTCTCTTTAACAACGATGCCAATATGACTTGTTCTCTTTCTGATCATGAACGCTCTACCTTGAGCTCTCGGTCTGAATCTCTTAATTGTAGGCCCTTGATTTGCGTATGCTTCAGAAATATAAAGATTGTCTCTATCTAAATCGAAGTTGTTTTCGGCATTTGCAACAGCTGATTTTAAAACTTTTTCTAATTCCTCAGCGCCTCTCTTTGGCGTAAATTTCAAAATAGCTAATGCCTCATTAACGTTTTTACCTCTTACTAAGTCGGCTACAACTTGTACTTTTCTTGGTGAAATACGAACATATTTCGCTATTGCTTTAGCTTCCACGTATGTCCCCTCCTTCTCTATCAACGTTCTATCTCAACTTATTTTTTGTCGTGTCCTCTATAAGTTCTCGTTGGTGCGAATTCACCCAATTTATGTCCAACCATATCTTCAGTGATATATACTGGTACGTGTTTTCTACCATCGTGAACTGCAATTGTGTGTCCAATCATTTCTGGGAATATTGTAGAACGACGAGACCAAGTTTTAATTACTTTAGCTTCACTTGATTCGTTCTGAGCAACAACCTTCTTCATTAAATGATCATCACAAAATGGTCCTTTTTTTAGTGATCTACCCACGATTTTTCCTCCTTTCAGCTATGCCACATTCATAATTACTCGGCTATTTTCTCTTTCTTGGAGTAACAATATATTTGTTAGATTTTTTATTTTTCTTTCTAGTTTTGTAACCAAGAGCTGGCTTACCCCATGGTGTAACTGGAGATGGTCTACCGATTGGTGCTCTACCTTCACCACCACCGTGTGGATGGTCGCATGGGTTCATTACAGAACCTCTAACTGTTGGTCTGATACCCATATGTCTTTTTCTACCAGCTTTACCGATAACAACATTTGAATGATCTAAGTTACCAACTTGTCCTAGTGTTGCGCGACACTCTTTTCTAATCTTTCTAACTTCGCCAGATGGCATTCTTACAGAAACGTAGTCTCCTTCTTTCGCCATCAACTGTGCATAAGTACCAGCTGAACGAACTAATTGACCACCTTTTCCTCTTTTTAACTCTATGTTGTGGATAATCGAACCAACTGGAATGTTTGCCAATGGCAATGCATTACCAACCTTAATATCAGCCTCAACACCTGACATAATTACGTCTCCGACTTTTAATCCTTTTGGTGCAAGAATATATCTTTTTTCACCATCTACATAGTAAATTAATGCGATATTTGCTGTTCTGTTTGGATCATACTCGATCGCTGCTACGTTACCAGCTATACCGTCCTTCGTTCTCTTGAAATCAATAATTCTATATTTTCTTCTGTTTCCACCACCCTTGTGGCGTACAGTAATTTTACCCTGAGAATTTCGTCCTGCTTTTTTGTTAAGAGGCGCCAATAATGACTTTTCAGGTTCTGTTTTTGTAATCTCATCAAACGTCAATACTGTCATTTGTCTTAACGCAGGCGAAGTAGGTCTAAAACTCTTGATACCCATTCGAAGTCCCTCCTTCTTATCTTTATTTATATTACATTACATTTCTTCGAAAAATTCGATTCCTTTGCTGTCAGCAGCTAAAGTGATGATCGCTTTTTTCCAGCTTGCTCTTCTTCCAGAGTGCATGCCCATTCTCTTGATCTTTCCAGTAACGTTCATAGTGTTAACGTTCGCTACCTTTACGTCGAAAATCTGCTCTAAAGCATTTTTAATTTCTGTTTTTGTCGCTTTTTTATCTACAGCGAATGTATATTTTCCTTCAGCCATCTGATCCATACTGTTCTCAGTAATAACTGGTTTTCTAATAATATCGTGTGGATTACGCATTATGCATACACCTCCTCCACTTTTTTAACTGCATCTTTCGTAATTAAGAATGTATCATGATTTAAGATATCATATACATTTAAAGTATTTACTAATGCTGTTTGAACACCTTGAATGTTGCTCGCTGATTTGATCACATTTGTATCTTTCTCAGTCATTACAACTAAAGTTTTCTTTCCAGCATTAACGTTTTTCAATACGTTAACCATATCTTTTGTTTTTGGAGCGTCGAATTTAAGATCTTCTAATACGATCATTTCGTTCTCTAAAACTTTTGATGTTAAAACTGACTTCATAGCCAATCTTTTAACTTTCTTATTTACAGCATATCTGTAGTCTCTTGGTTTTGGAGCAAATACTACACCACCGCCAACCCAGTTAGGTTGTCTAGAACTACCTGCTCTCGCTCTACCAGTTCCTTTTTGTCTCCATGGCTTCTTACCACCACCACGAACTTCCGATCTAGTTTTAGCAGACTGTGTTCCTTGTCTTTTGTTCGCTAAGATATTTTTTACTACTTCATACACTGCATGTTCGTTTACTTCAATACCGAATACGCTTTCAGCTAATTCAATATCGCTAACTTTTTGTCCTGTCATATTTAAAACAGCTACGTTAGGCATTCTCGCATCCTCCCTTCGTCTTTGAATTATTTAGACGACTTAACACTTTCTTTGATTGTCAACAAGCTTCCTTTAGCTCCAGGAACTGCTCCTTTAACTAATATCATCTTGTTTTCAGCGTCTACTCTAACTACTTCTAAATTTTGTACCGTTACATTTACGTGACCCATGTGTCCTGGTAATTTTTTGCCTTTGAATACTCTACCAGCATCAGAAGCATTACCCATTGAACCTGGTCTTCTATGATAGTGTGAACCATGGCTCATTGGTCCTCTAGATTGTCCATGTCTCTTGATACAACCTTGGAATCCCTTACCTTTGCTCACGCCTGAAACATCAACTTTAACTCCAGCTTCAAACAACTCAGCAGTAATTTCTTGTCCTACTTCGTATGCTTCTACTGATTCAACTCTGAACTCTTTTAAGTGCTTTTTAATAGTAACACCTGATTTTTCAAAGTGACCTTTAAGTGGTTTGTTTAAATGTTTCTCTTTAACTTGTCCGTATCCTACTTGGATAGCTTGATAACCGTCTGTCTCAACTGTTTTCTTTTGAACAACAACAGCTGGTTCAACTTCAAGTACTGTTACTGGAACTAAACGTCCATCTTCAGTAAATACTTGAGTCATTCCGACTTTCTTTCCTAATAAACCTTTCATTTTGACACCTCCTGTTTTCTTACAGCGGATTACCCTATGTGGATAATCATCCTAAGCGGAGTACTGATATATCTATAATTTGATTTCAATATCAACTCCAGCTGGCAAGTTAAGTCTCATAAGCGAATCAACAGTTTTTGATGTTGGATTCGTGATATCAATTAATCTCTTATGAGTTCTTTGCTCGAACTGTTCTCTCGAATCTTTATACTTATGCACAGCTCTCAAGATTGTTATAATCTCTTTTTCTGTTGGTAATGGAATTGGACCTGAAACATCAGCTCCAGTTTTCTTAGCAGTCTCAACTATTTTCTTAGCTGAACTGTCCAATACCTGGTGATCATAAGCTTTAAGTCTGATTCTGATTTTTTGGTTTGCACTTACCTTGTTTGACACTTACATTCCCTCCTTCTATCGCATGTTTGGCTTTCTTCATGCGACACGGGTTACGGTACACATATCCGGGTGTTTCAAACTTGAAACCAAAATAAAAAAGACCGTATAACCTCCGCCCGACTCAAAATCGAACATTCTCAGTGAAAATTACCTGTTCCCAGCAACCTCTCACGTCATCGCATGTCATATGAATGCGAGAATATTACTATTTTCGCAACCTCAACAATTATATAATAGATATCGTATTTAGTCAATACTATTTACAATATATTCTTATTTTATTTTTAATGTTTTTTCTGCTCGTTTCGCATACCACGATATTATATCACAAATCAAAATGCATTTCACTATTTTTTTAATAAAAATAAAAAAAGATCTCCAAAATAGGAGATCTTTTTAAAGCCTAAGCTATAATTACTTGATGATTTCAGCTACAACGCCAGCACCAACTGTTCTTCCACCCTCACGGATAGCGAACTTAAGTCCTTTTTCCATTGCAATTGGAGTTATTAACTCAATTGTAAATGTTGCGTT
>JAOAQY010000155.1 GCA_025210965.1 Tissierellales bacterium | reverse complement strand
TCAAGCCTCTAGGAATGATGATGTTTTTTTACTTCAAATAAATTCTCTTTATATTTCACGATTTGTCCTCCTCCGATTAATGTTTTAATTATTGTACTAAATTTTCTTCACTTGTGCAAGTTCTTTTAACTTCTAGCCTATAAAGCAATAGCATACATAAGGCTGCTATAATTCCAAATAAACCTATGATAGCCCATAGCACTACTTGACCTGCTCCTTTTAGTATAAGGCCTCCAACTATAGGCCCAATCATGGCCCCAAGCCTTCTGATTAGTGGAAACACTGAATTGAATCTTCCTCTATGACTTATGGGCGTATGATCCGCTATATAAACGCTCGTATTTATAGATATTAGAATCTCTCCTATCGTCCAAATTACAGTTGATATGACAAACATCGTGTAATTATCTGCCCAAATTAATATTCCAAATCCAACTCCATAAAATATACCGCCATATGACATCGCTAGTGCAGGTTTTAGCTTAGAAGTAGCAGCATTTACAAATGCAGTAAATACACTACACATCACAGCGTTTATAGTTATTAGGCTTCCAAATATTATAGCCCCATCCTCAGCAAACAATTCTCCAAGCTTTATAGGTACGGCGAAAAATACTTGATTAAATATCATGAAATATATTGCAACGATTAGTGAAAATGCACAAAGCATCGGCCTCTTCAAAAGTGCCTGAAATAGATTTCCCTGTTCTATCTTTTCATCGCCCCTCTCATGGGATTTTTCAATAATATCCTTCGTAGGCATGGTCTCAGGAACTAAGCTCATAACTAAAACTACTGACAAAAATGTCGTCATCGCATCCCCAAGAAATAGCCATGTCAAATAGTGTTTGTAAAGAAACCCTGCCAATAGTGGACCAATTGCATATCCAACATTTATAGCCATATAATTTAGAGAGTAGCTTGTCTTTCTCTGTTCTCCTTCAGTCAAATCAGCAATCATTGTATCGTAAACCGGTCCAGAAAAACCTCCAAAAAATCTAGCTACCATTAAAAGACCCACCATCATCACAGAACTTGATGTAAATGCACACAGACCAAAACCAATTCCCGCTAGTGTTCTAAATATCACCAGTACTCTTTTCCTTCCAATTTGATCTATTAATTTTCCTCCAAGCAGTGTTCCTAGCATACCTGCTCCAGCATTTATTGCCGTTATAATACCAACTATGCCTACGTCAAGACCTGCTTCATATGTAAGTATCATAGTAAGTAGTGGCCCAACAAAATTTCCCATATAATTTATGATTGACGCGAAAAAAATCACATATATACTTTTCGGCAAGCCCGCATAAGCTTCAAAATATCTTCTCATCTTTTTTCATTTCCCCCTCTTCCTAATTATCTTAAATCAAATAATATCAAAACAACTCTCTATTTCCAAGAATATTTTCGTGAAAAATTTCCAATATAGTTCATCATTTAATGATATAATTATAGGCAAACTTGACTCATTTCAGTCAAATTCATCTTGCACTCAGAATATTTTTTAGGAGGGTTAATATGTCTACTACCACAATTGTTTTTGGAAAAGTTTTTGAATATGATTTCTTATCTGGTTGGATAAGATTTAAGAGACTTGAAAAAAATTTAACCCAAGAAGCATTAGCATATGGAATTTGCTCAGTAAGTCATTTGAGCTATTTTGAAAATGGCAAAAAAAAACTTAGACCAGAGCTTATAGAATCTCTTTTATCTAAATTAGAATTGTCAGCAATCACCGGTGAACAGCACATAGGTCAACTTAGGCAATTATTTTATAAACTTTTGTTTCAAATAGAAAGTTTTGATACTGAAAATGCTACTAAAACATATGAAGAGCTAAAAAAACTTGAAGGCTTTTTAGTCCAGTCACCTTATCATCTTGAATACAAATTATATGATTTACTATATCAAGGTCTAGTTCAAAAGAAATCATACTCTGAAATAAATCCTACACTCAAAATACTAGAGCGTACTTTAAATGCCTTTAGCAATGAGCTAAAATCTCTTTATCATCTACTCTATGGTGTATCTTCATTCAAATACGTATCTCATTCTATTGGCATTGAACATTTAAAAAAAGCTCTCGATTTTCATGAATCTCCTTGGGTTCACTATAGACTTGGTTTTTCATACTGCTTTGACAATAAGCCATTAAAAGGCATACAACATTTGAATATTGCACTAAAAAATTATGAGATGAATGGTTTATATCTAAATGCACTTTGGTGTCACAATTTTTTGGGAATTTGCTATACTTATCTAAAATCATACGATGAGAGCAAAGCTCACTTTGAAGCAGCTCTAAATGGTGCACTGCACTTTGGGCTAAATGAACCTCTATCTCATATTTACACCAATTTATCTAATCTATATTTGCAAAAAGAAGATTATGTCAAAAGCTTAGAATATAGTAGCAAAGTAATGGATTTCCCAAATCATCTATTAGTCTCCGTTCACAACGCTATAGAAGCTCATATAGCTCTAAATCAAATTGATGAATGTAAAAAACTCTTAGATATTTACCTTAGTGACAAATATAAGAGTTCGAAATATTATTTATTTCTAAAATTCGATTACCTGAGACTGTTCTCTTTTGAAAGTGATGAATTCTATGAGACAACTACAAAAGAGATTCTTCCATATTTTGAAAGTATTGATTATATAGAAATATGCAATGAAATACGTCTCTGTTTAATCAAATATCTAGAAGCTAATAGACGATACAAGGAAGCTAACAATATTTACAAAGTACTATTTGATGAACTTTCATAGACGAAAACTTTTGATAAAACGGCTATTTTATGGTAAAATAGTTTCTAGAGTAATTGTAATTGTGTTATACCCAGAACGGATCAAGCAATGTTGTCGTGTTCTCCACGACCAACATTGCTTTTTTGTATGCTTATATAAAAATTTCATTCACTTCTATTTCTTCCATCAATTTATCAACTTTTGAAATATCTATACGCCCTGTTTCTCTTTCCATAGCATTTGCTGTTCCACAAGCTATTCCAAGTTTTAGTATCTCACACTCAGACATTTCATCATGTATAGCTTTACAAAAACCGCCCATCATTGAATCTCCTGATCCAACTGGATTAACCGCCTCAATATTCGGAGCAGAACCTCTATAAACTCTTTTTTCCGTGACCAATATAGCACCGTCTTTTCCC
>JAOAQY010000154.1 GCA_025210965.1 Tissierellales bacterium | reverse complement strand
TTTTTTACTAATTTAGTAAACGAATAAATTTTATTCAGAAAAGAGTCTGACTTATTATATTTGAAAGAAAAAGGCTTATCATATATTTATAAAAAAATACAACAAAAAAATGCTGTACATGAGCGGAAGTTGACAAAAAACAAGCTAAAAAATTTATATATTAAGGAAGAAAAAGAAAATTGGCATCAGATGCTTATAGAAGCAAATCGTGAGTTTTTAAGAGAAATGAAAAATAATTTGTGGCCACATTGACAATTGAGGTGGTGCGTACGTGTTTATAGAGTGTAAAAGCTTTTACGAGAAAAAATATGAATACAAATCAAATATATTAATATAAACGATAATCAATAAAAAAGGGAGCGATAAAATGTTAAAAAAATTAAGAAAAGTTGGAGATAATTACAGTGGAGATGTCGAAAGAGTTGAGGTTAGACATGCAGAATGCTTTATTTTCGAACCAAAAGAAGACATTATTTTGGAATTAGCAGCATTTCCATATGATGAAGATGATGTAAATATTCACATATATCCAAGACATGCAGAGAATAGTGATGTAATAGTAATAGATAGTAATAAAGAACTTAGAAGTAAAATGATTAAATTTGAGAAGGGTGCAACTTATGAGCTTAGATATATTAATAAAAGTAGAAGAGTAATCAGAAATGGCTATATCCATCTTAATTATAAAAAAGAAAATCAAAATGTTGATCCAGCTGATGCAAGATTTGATATAAAAAATCTCCGAATTAGGGGTGGAGATGAACCTGGAGATAGTGTTGGTGTTCAACTTTCATACAAATGTATTGAAAATCAAGGTTATGCTGATGCAAGATTGAAAATCGAATATGCTTATAAAAATGGTAGAGGTTATAGAGTTTTCGAGACAAAGTTGATAGATGATGAAATTTATGATGATGGATCATTATATACAATTCGTGTAGATCTGGGAGAGCTAACCTTTGGTCGTGAAATAGTTGTTGATGCCACTATAGTAGATTTTTATTCAGGTGAAGAACTTAGTGATTGTGAGAGGATAGAAAAAGAGATAGACACAAATCAAATTGAAAGTGTTGAGTGTATAACTGACAACCCAATTCAGAATTGTAATATGATGATTAGAGTAAAGTTCAAGAACGAATTGACACCTATAGAATCGGGAGACTTGAAAATTGTGTTAAAAGTGAGTGGAATGGATGATGTTGAAGTTCGATATAAACCAATGCACGATAATATAATGTTATTTAGGGCAAAGACCAAAAAATCTGGAAAGGTTAAAGTTAGAGCCTATATTGAAATGAATGGTAGAAGAGTAGATAAGGTAGAAGAATATATTGATGTTGAAATAGCTCCAGATTATGCAGGCGAAGAATTTACTGACAATATTTTGAAAGGATTAGTAAAAGATACTACAGATGTTGCAGCTGAATTTATGACGGGGTGTTATGAGATTACGGTTAATACATTATCTCAATTAATTGATAGAATAAGGAATGATGATGAAGAACATAAAATAGAGGACATTGCTAGAATAATAGGAGAAGATGAATTATTAAATTTTGGAAATGTTGCAAGGGGACTTATGGAATTTATCACAATATTACCATCGATTAAGTCAATAGCTAAAACGTTAGACCTTGAAATGGAAGGAAATGGAGTAATAGGAATAGTAACTGATATTGCTACAGGTGGTGCACTAAGTGTAGGAGGTGCAATAGGAATATTTGCTGATATAGAAGGCAATGCTAGAATCATGGTAACGGGATCTCTAGGGCTGAGCACTCCAGATTATGATTTGTTTCCAGCAGTAATGTATTATCCAACTATGCCATCGATGGAGCCATTAGAAGGTGTTGGATTTAATTTAGACTTAGGATTTGGAGATGCATCTGTATCTACTGTGATTGGAGAAGACGTTTCAATAGGAGTTGACATATTGCCATTACTTTGTAGCGGTAGTTTCAAGATTGCAAATAATGATGTCAAAAAGTTTTTTAAAGCTATGAATTTAAACTATCCTAAAGCAGAAGCGGCATTAACAGTTGGATATACAAAAACAATTTTTTCAGCAGAGCGAAATTAATTTATAAAATATAAGAAAGGATACTATCATTAGTATCCTTCTTTGCATTTTGTATAAATAAATTACTCAAATATAATATCTCCAGGAGAAAATCTATCTGAATCAAAGTTAAATGACTGGCTAAACGGAGTATAGTCGCTTATATAGGGGGTTATGTCAGGAGTCATCATATCATAAAACATATCACGCCATGAATTCTCATTAAGTGTGGTTTTTTCTGAGACAAAGTTTACAGGATTATTATCTAAATTTACCTTATGCAAAAAATCTAGTGAATTTATGATAGAAGCATCTTCTATATTATTGTCATTTAAAAACAGCATTCTAGCATCGGTTTCGGATAAGGTATTTATATCTTTTATATTGTTGTGAGATAAATTTAAAAGCGATAGATTCACGATAGGGCTCAGTGTTTTTAGACCATCAATACCTGAAATTTGATTGTAATTTAAAGCTAAATATTCGAGTCTTGGAATATTTTTTAAATCAGGAATTGCAGTCAATTTATTTTTACTCAAATACAATTGTTCTAGATCCTCTAAATTATCTAAGTGCTTGATTTCTGATATCTCATTATCACTTAAATCTAAGAATTCTAAGGTCTTATTTGAATCATAAAATTCAAATGAAACAGATGTTAGTTTGTTAGATTTTGCAGATAAGAAACGAATTTCTTCTAAATGTGGGATATCATCTAATGAAGTTAAACCTAAATTATCTGCTTTTATGGAATCAAAAGTGATATTTTCAGGTATAGATTTTATATCTATATTCGATCCACTGATGTCCAAGAATGTTCCAAAAGGAAATGCTAAAAACGATAAATCTGTCAAATTACTATTTTTTAAATATAATATGTTTGCTCTAGGTAGAGTAAATTTTTTTGATGAAGGCGTGTTTATTATTTTTGTATTGTTTAGGGATAAATAAGCTAATTTATAGTTGTTCAAAGGTTCTAGAGATTCAAAGGTGTTATCATCTAGAGTTAAGCCAAATAATCCTTTAGAAGTTGATCTGAAATCAGGTATTGTCTTTAAAGCAGTATTGTTTAACTCTGCAAACTTAAGTCTAGGTAATTCAGAAAACTCCAGAAGCGTTAAAGGATTGTTGCTTAAATACAATCCTTTAAGACTAACCAATTTAGATAATTTTAAAGTTTCCATATTGTTGTTCTCTAAATTTAACCTATCCAAACCCGGTAGTTCAGGTAATGTCAAAGACGAAATATCATTATTGCTCAAATTTAATCGCCATAACTTACTTGAATTATGTTCTAGGGAACTAAGGTCTAGATTATCTGAAGAAATCGCGTTGTAACTAAGGTCAAGAATGTCGACAAAATAACAATTAGCCAGTATGTCTAAATTTTCACTATTTAAATTAATTTTATTTGAAGACAGATTTAGAGTGAATAATTTTTTTAAAGAATCTAAGCCTTCAAGTGATGTAATTTCGTTGTTAGATGCGCAAAGATTAGATATACCTGAGTTACTTTTTATAGAGGCTAGTGATTTTATTTTGTTTTTAGATATATCTAGAACTTTTAAATTGAACTCGGATATAAAATCAAGATTTTCTAGCGCTGAGTTTTTTACTATTAAGTCCTCTAATGAGTCGCTAAAACTAGCATTTTTCAGAGCGGAAAAATCTAAATTACTATTGTTTGAAAGGTCAAGATATTCTAGATTTTCAAGAGCAAGTAACGGCGACAAATCTAAATCTTTGTTAAGATTTGTCATAGATAGATTAGTTAGTTTTTTTGCATTTTCTAAACAATCTATAGTTTTAAGATCACAATTATCTAAATTCAAAGTTGTTAAATTTGTTAGATTTTTAATAGCTGATAGATTTGTTACTGGATTACCATCTATTATTAATTCTTCTAAATTATCTAAGTTTAATATAGGTGATAAATCTGTTATGTTGTTTTTGGTTAAAACTAATTTTTTCAATTTTTTTAATGATGAAATAGCTGAGATATCAGCTATGTTATTGTATGATAAATCAAGGTACTCTAAATGATGTAAAGCACTTAAATCTGGAAGCTCAGTGATATTCATATTCGAGAGAGTGACCATTTGTAGATACTCTAATTTGCTCAAAAAAGACAGTGATTTGGCGGTCTTACAATTACCTAGTTGTAAAAATAATTGTGACAAATATTCTAAATTTCCAATTGGAGAAAAATCGTCTATATTTGAGGTGTTTCTTAGAACCATTTTTGTTATATCTTCAATATGTCTTAAATCAGTTAAAGATTCTAAGTGACTTGATGCACACCCAAAAGAATCAAGTCTTTCAGCGGAGTCTCTATCTATATAAGATGGTCTTGACATGAATTGTCTTGATAAAATGTATTCAAATGTTTTATCATCAAATTCTATTATAACGCTGCCATCATCATAGTCTTCGATAGATTGATTGGCATCTTTTTTTGCATAACTAGTAGCAGTGAATTGGCATGTAAACCCTGAAAGCATAGCTACTGAAAGTAAAACAACTAATATTTTTTTATAATTCATTTTGTCACGTCCTTTATAGTGTGATAATTAAACCATGTATATTTTACCATGAAAATAGAGTGAGTTCAATTTATGATTTAAAAAGAGAAATCGCTATGGCAACCTTTCTAAAGTCAAATTCCAAGAATCTGCAAGTGGTGTAAATATTGATGAATCAACACATGGGATTTATTGAGTTTTGATTATAGTATTTTTTATTATTTGAAATCATCGATATTTAAATTGTATTTGTTTATATAATCACTTTTCATGGTGAAACCTGGAGCATTTGAAATTGAGACCAGCTTGTTAAAATAATCTTCTAAAGATTGTTTATAAAAAGATGTTTGACCATGATTAAAATCGGCAAGATTTTCTTCTAATTTCAATACATATATGGAATCAATAGCATGAGCATCAGCTTTAGTTAAACGGTTGTCATTCATAATCACCATCACTGCATTTAATTTATCTAAAGCGCTTAAGTCATCTATGTTGTTGTGAGATAAATTCAATAGCTTTAAATCTGGTTTAGAGTTGAGATATTCTAGATTACTTATATCATCTATTTCATTATGCTGCAAAAGCATGATTTTGATTTTAGATGGTTTGTATAAGTTTGGAATAGAAGTTAAATTGTTATTTTTTAAATTAAGAAGTTCAAGATTTGGCAGATTTTCTAAATTTGATATGTCTTCTATTTTATTATTACTCAGTTTCAAGGTAACTAGATTCTTATTTTCATTTTCGAAAGAAATATGCTCTATGTTATTTGAATTCAAGGATAAGTACTTAAGATTATTGTTTTGACTTAGAGAAGAAATATCTTTTATAGTATTTGAGTTTAGAGATAAATATTCAATATTTTTAATATTGGGTATAAAATCTAAACTTTTAATTTTTGTATTATCCGCAATAAGCGTTCTTAAATTAAGATTTCTAGGAAACGAAGAAATATCTAAATTAGAATTACTTATATCAAGAGTTTTAAGAGAATTCAAATTTCCCAAGAATGAAACGTTGCTTGAATTTGCAAGTTGAAAAGATAGTGAAAAAAGATTTGGTAAATTCAAATGTTCGATATCTTTAATTACAGCATTATTCACAGATAGATTGTTTAATGAATCAAATATATTTAATGATTCAACAGAATTTAGAGCTATGCCATCAATTCCCAGAGTTTTTAAATTGGGAAGAGCAGAATGGATACTAGCTAGAGTTTTTAAGTTGGAATTGTTTAAATAAAGGCTGGTGAGATTTTTCAAATTAGGCAATACCAAAGAATCTATATTATTGTTATTAAGAGATAATTCATCTAGAAAATCAGAGCTATTTGATAGAGCTAATAGATTTAAATTTTTATTATTAACTTTATTTTTGTCTAAGTATAAACGCTCTAATTTTAATTGTTTTATAGTATCTAAATCTCTATTATTTAAAGAGATATTGTTATTGTTTAGATATATACGAAAATTTTCTTTAGAGCTATTTATTCCAATCAAGGAATCTATTTGATTATTTTCAGCATATAAAAACTTCAAATCATAAGAGTTTGTTAGTGGAACCAAGGATTTTACATTGTTATTATTTATAAATAGTGAATTCAAATTAGCTTTTTTTAAGAAAGAAATATCATCTAAGTTGCAATTGTTCATAGAAATTGATTTCAGATTTTTAGCAAATAGAGCATTTGATAAGACTGAATAATTCGCATGATTAGTACCATCAAAGTTCAATTGACAAATATTTTTTAGATTCAATAAGGGAGTTAAATCCAAAGAAGAAGTAAGATTATTTATAGTAAGAGATTTTAAATTTTTAGCTTTTGATATACCAATTATATTTTTTAATGGACAACCTGATATTTCTAATTCATTGAGATTGAGATTATCACCAAGACTAGAAAGAGTTTCTAATTGATTATTATTAAGATTTAAGTGAATTAGGCTATTCAAATTATTCAGACCAGACAAATCAACAAGTTTGTTAGATTGCATGTTCAAAGTTTGAAGGTTTGGTAAGTTGCTTAAATTTGGAACAGAAGAAAATTCATTTTCGGCTAAAGATAATATTTTAAGATTTTTAAGTTCAGTCAAGCCATATATACTAGAAATGTTGTTCTTATAAATATGTACTTCTTCTAAGTTTTTTAATGAACTCAAATCAGGTAATTCATTTATGTTCATGTCGTAGAGTGTTAGTGTTTTCAAGTTTTTAAGATTAGTTAGAAAAGCTAGTGATTCTTTTGTAGGAGTGTTGCCTACACGAAGATCTAAGTGCTCGATAGAAGGAAAGTTGCCTATAGTTGAAAAATCACTTATATTTTGGCAATTGGTCATACTAAATTTTTTTGGATTATTCATTTTAAATAAATTAGATAATCTATAGTCAAGTTCTGCATTTTGATTCGATGATGTAGTTTGAGCATAACAACTTTGATAATGAGTGATAGATGTTGTAATAGGTGTAAACTCTGAAAGCATAGCTACTGAAAGTAAAACAGCTAATATTTTTTTATAATTCATTTTAGTCACTTCCTTTATAATGTGATAATTAAACTATGTATAGTTTAGCATGAAAATAGAGTGAGTTCAATTTATGATTAAAAGCTAATTGGATATACTGCATGATTTATTCTTACAAATAAATTGTTACAGACAGCACATTATTCTAAATAATACTTGTATATTTCATCAAGTTTAAAGATGTAGCTAGCAAGAGCCTTTCTATATGACTTAAATTGATAATCCATTAAATACTGTTGTAGTGATCGATCATTTGTGGTTAATTTATTTGACATAAATGAGGAATTACAGCTATCTAAATGGACTTTATAAATGCCATTTAGATTGTTTACTATATCGATATTATTGATGCTATTTTTATGCAATAATACAAGACCTACATTCAAATATTCTAAATCGCTTATGGATTCTATTTTATTGTGAGATAAATTCAGTAAATCTAATCTAGTGTCTGGGGATATAGATTTTAAATTAGATAGATCAAATATCTCATTATTATTCAAAAGAATTACTTTTAATTGACTTAAATTTGTTAAATCAGGAACGGTTTTTAATTTGTTATGACTCAAAATAAGGTGTTCTAATTTAGTTAAGTGTTCAAGCTTTTCAACGGATGTGATTTTGTTATTTCTAAGATCTAATTTTTCAAGTTTATCATTTGTGTTTTTAAAATTTGCGGATTTTAGATTATTTGATTTTAAAGACAGGGAGCAAACAGAATTTACAATTGGGATTTGATTTAAATCACTTAAGTTTGTATTATCTGCTTCGAATTCTGCCAATAATAGATTCGATGGTATTGATGAAAAATCTACAGCAGTGTTATTAATAGACAGACATACTAAGTCATTAAAATTATTTAGAAACGATAAATCACTCAGATTTGAGGAGCTTAAATTCAAATTTCTTAAAGAATGCAAAAACAAATCATCTGTTGCTGGTTTGTTTTTTATATTTACGTGTTCTAAAGAAAGATTTCTTAGCCCATTGATGTTATTTAGCGGATTTAAAGATTTTAAATTAGCGCCATTTATGGACAATGAACTTAGCTTGGGTGTAAATGTTTCAAGCTTTGGCAGTGATTTCAACTGACAATCGTTAAGAAATAAATTTTTGATTTTATTTAAATGTGGAATCGTGATTGAATTTATAGTATTGTTGCTTAAATCAAGAGTATTTAATTTAGAAGAACTGTTTTTTAGAGCCATAAGATTCAAGTTTTCAGATTCTATTGCATTGTGGCTTAGGTTTAATTCGAATAGAGATAGCGTCTTTAGTATGTCTAAATCATTTTTGTATAAAACTAAATTATTAGATTTCAAATTTAATTTATTTAACTTTTTGAAATTTTGAATACCATTGAGAGAGTTTAAAGCATTATTTTCTGCAGTCAAAGAAGATAGCTCAGTCGAGTTTTCAATACCAGCAAGTGATTTGATATTATTATTTGATAGATTTATATCTTTTGTATTAAAATTCTTTAAAAAAAGTACATTTTTCAAATTACAATTTTCTAATCCTAGAAAATATAATTTCATTTCAAAATTTAAATTTTCAAGTGCATAGAAATTAGCATTTTTTGTATTATTCAATTTTAAACAATATAAAGATTTGAGTGTAGAGATAGGAGACAAATCAAACTTAGTTTTAATATTTTCTAAAAATAAGCGAGAGAGCTTATTTAGATTAGATAAACCAGAAATATTTTTTAGCGGACAATTTTCGATAGATAAATATGATAGCTTATTCAAATTAGATAAAGCATCTAGTGATTCGATGTTATTGTTAGTCAAATATAAGGTATTTAGATTTGAAAGAGAAGATAGTGAATCTATATTTTGTATTTTATTATCGAAGATATATAATTTTTCTAATGAAGCTAAGTTAGATAGAGGAGATAAATCCTCAATGTTGTTTTCACCGATAGTTAAGTATTTCAAATTTTTTAGACCAGATAATGCTGAGATATCACTAATATTGTTATTTGAAATTGAAAGAGATTCTAAAGTACTAATATTAGATAGAGGAGATAGATTAGAAATATTATTGTGGGTAATGACTAAAAAATTTAGTTTTTCTAAGTGACTTAAATCAGGTAATTCATGGATATTCATATTAGTTAAAGATAGCGATCTTAGATTTTTCATATCTTTTAAAAAATCTAAGTTCTCTATTGATGATACATTTCCCCAATTTAGCATAAGGTTTTCGGCAGACTTAAATTCAGAAAGCACTGAGAAGTCTTCTATACCACTGCAGTTAGGTATATGTATATTTTTAGTCTCTTTATTTTCTAAAAGCTTTTCAAACCTAGGGTCTATAGTTGATTTTTGATTTTTTGATAAAGCTTGAGTGCTATCAGCTGATATAGCTTGAGAGGAATAGCTACATGTAAACCCCGAAAGCATAGCTACTGAAAGTAAAACAGCTAATGTTTTTTTATAATTCATTTTGTCACTTCCTTTATAATGTGATAATTAAACTATGTATAGTTTAGCATGAAAATAGAGTGAGTTCAATTTTAGGAAATTTGCTTATAAGAAATAGGTTTGATTTACTATATTTATTCCAAATAATAACTATACATTTCATCTAAAACATCAATATAGCCATCAATAACACGTCCATATAAATACTTTTGATAGTCAATCAGATAATTTTTTAATGGAATTTTTTTAGTTGCAATTTTATTTGAATCAGATAAATTCTCATCTAAAGTTATCTTGTATACGCCAGTTAAAGTATCTATAATGCTCGCATCTTTTATATCATTAGCATGTAGCAGAACAAGACCTGCATTTAATGACTTTAGATTAGATATCGTCTCTATGTCATTGTGTGCTAAATTCAATAAATTCAATTTAGCATCCGAAGATATAAAGTTGATATTAGTTAGGTCATTTATATCGTTATGGTTTAAAAGGATTATCATTAATTCGTTCAAATTCGACAATTTAGGAAATATTTTTATATTATTATTACTTAAAAGTAGAAATTTTAATTTAGGTAAATTATTGAGGTTTTGGACAGATTCTATTCTATTATTTCTCAAATCTAAACTTTTTAGTTTTGTATTCATATTTTTAAAATCAATAGATTCTAGGTTATTAGAAGTTAATGATAAAGAGCGAAGCGTTTCTATGTTTGGAATTTGATTTAAACTATCTATATTCGCATTATTTGCTTCGAACTCATCGAATTCTAGATTTTTAGGTATTGATGAAAAATCGATATTAGTGTTGTTCAATGATATATTAGACATAAGTTTGCTATGGCGCAAAAAAGAGAGATCACTTATATTTGAACAATCCAAATTTAACGAACTTAGCGAAGGTAGTTTGAAATCATCAGAAGTAGGTTTATTTTTCAAAGTTACGTTTTTTAGATAAAGTCCAGTAATTTTATTATTTTCATCTATTGAATCTAAAGAATCTAAGTGAGCTCCTGCTATATCTAGAAATGACATTTTTGGAGCAAATGCATCAAATTTAGGTAACGATTTTAATGAGCAATCAGACATAGACAAACTACGTAATTCAGCTAAATGAGGTATAACAATTGAATTTATGATATTGTTACTTAAATCCAAATAATACAATTCACTTGAACTGTTCTTTAGAGCCGTTAGGTTTAATTTTTCAGAGTTTATATTATTTTGACTTAGATCTAAGTCAAATAGGCAAAGAGACTCTAATATATTTAAATCATTTTTATTCAATGTTAGTTTGTTAGATTTTAGGTTTAATTCTTTAAGTTTTCCTAGATTTTCAATTCCAGATAGCGATTTCAAAGAATTATTTTCTGCATTTAGTAACTTCAGCGAAAATGAATTTTCAAGCCCAGCTAATGATTCTATGCTATTATTTGATATATTTAGATTTATAATATCAAAATTTTTTAGAAAATGGATATTTTTAAGGTTACAATTTTCTAAATTTAGAGAAGTCAATTTTTGGTTGAAATTTAACTCATCTAGTATATGAAAATTTGCATATTTACTATTACTAAGATCTAAGTGCTTTAAGTTTTTAATATTAGAGATGTGTGATAAATCAAATGTTGTAGGGATATTTTTTAATGACAAAGACTCTATATTATCTACATTTGATATTCCTGAAATATCTTTTAATGGGCAATTGTCAAAAGATAGCCACGATGGTTGAGTAAAATTAGGTAATTTATCAAGATTGACAATAGGATTATTTGACGCACTTAGAGACTCTAATGCCGTTAAATTTGATATTGGAGATAAGTTTTCGATACTATTATCTGACAGGTTTAGATATTCTAACGATTTTAAAGACGATAGTGAAGAGACATTATTGATTTTATTCTCACATAGATCTAATGATTTTAAATCTATAAAGTTTTGCAAAATAGAAATATCACTAATATGATTGTCGTTAGCGACAAGAAGTTCTAGATTTTTAAAATTCATTAGAAATGATAATTCAGATATATTGTTACTTGATATAGATAGAGACTTTAGATTATTCAATATGCCAATATTTTCTAGTGATGAAATGCTGTTATTTGGAAGACTTAAATACTCTAAATTTTTAAGATGACTTAGATCTGGAAGTTCAGAAATATTCATATCATTTAGAGAAAGTAATTTTAGATTTTTCATAGATTTCAAAAAATCTAGAGAGTTGGCAGAAGACATATCACCTGATTCTAACATGAGACGTTCTACAGACTTAAATTCAGAAAGTACTGAGAAGTCTTCTATACCACTGCAGTTAGGTATATATATTTTTTTAGCATCTTTATTTTCTAAAAGTTTTTCAAGTCTAGGGTCTAGAGCTGAATTTCCATTTTCTGATAAAACTTGAGTGCTATCAGTTGATATAGCTTGAGAGGAATAGATATATGTAAACCCGGAAAGCATAGCTACCGAAAGTAAAACAGCTAATATTTTTTTATAATTCATTTTGTCACTTCCTTTATAGTGCGATAATTAAACTATGTATAGTTTAGCATTTAAAATGCGTGGATTCAAATTATAATTTGAATTTATTTGAAAAAGCTATGTAGTTGGAGGTTCTGCTGGCCTTGGATATTACATGGATAAAAGTCTTGAACCTGCACATGGAAAATTATTTGTTTTGGATATGAAGTAATATCAACTCCAGGAGGCGCAAAATTTTCATTGGGATTTGAATTAGGAGGTCTTGTAAAAAATAAAGGATATGAAGTAACAAAAAACGATAGTTTATTAAAAAATATGTATGAAAATGGAATAAATGGAGTAGGATGAAAATCTTAGATATTAATCATATAGAGAAAATCAAATATTATAAAATTTAACGATCAAAAGATAAGTCATAGCTCTTAAAAAGAGCTATGACTTATAAAAGTTACGGCATCTCAACCTCAATGCGCTCACTCAAAGATTTGAGTAGAGGAGAATCTTTAAGCTTTTCATTAAGTCTTACATTCAAGACTTTAAGATTTTTGAGCGGTGAAATAGCATCTATATTAGTAAGATTATTATTTGAAGCATTCAACTCTTCTAGATTTTCAAGGCTATTTAAGCCATCTAAAGTAGTCAAATCGTTCCCAGGGATATCCAAATACTTTAGGTTTTCAAGTTCTTGTAGAGCATCTACATCAGTTAAATCATTAACAGACACATCTAAATGCTCAAGATTTTCCAAATGTTCTATACCATCTAAATCAACCAAATCATTTACACTCAAATCTAAATAAGTCAATAGTTTAGAGTTTTCTAGAAAGTCAATATTTTCTAAATTGCAATTTGACAATACTAAATATTCTATATTTGAGAAATCTTCTAAAAAGATAGGGGCTAAATCATTACAGTGTTCTATAGTCAAACTTTTGAGTTTTGATCCGCTAATAATGTCTAAGTCTATCTTGCCTTTTATCCTAGTTATTCGAAGAGTTTCTAGATTAGGAAAGTCTATCAAATCATATTTTAATCCTTCTATTTCTAAATGCTTAAGTTGTTCTTTGATTGGTGCGAGGCTTTTTATTTTCTCTTTTTCACCATCTATCATGAGGTTTTCTAAATGCTTAAGACTCGCAATAGCAGAGGTATCTATATCTCTAAAAGTCATGATATTGAGAGTTTTTAACTTTTCAAAATTAGCTATAGCATCGATGTCATCTATATAGCTATAATTCATATCTAGAGTTTCTAAGTTTTTTAAATCTTTTAAATCAGATAGTGAATCGGTATTTACAGCAGGACGGAGTTTCAAATATTTCAATTTGTGGAGCTGTCCGATTTCATCTAAGGAATATGTTGAAGCGTAGCCTGTGTCTAGATATTCGAGATTTGATAATTTTGATATGCCTTTTAAAGAATATATTGAGTGAGTAACTTCGCTCAAATCTAAACTAGTTATACTTTCAAGATCAGCTATAGTAATAGTAACTGGTGTCTTATTAACTAATGAGCATATATATTTTTCGAATTCAATATCTGTAAACATTTCTGAAGCTCTATCATCATGTTCGAAAGCTTGACCAAAATAAACATATGAATCAGAATAATCTATAGGCAAAGCATTTTCTTCAAATTCGAAAAATACGGCTTTATTTTGATTGTAAACTTCTTTTGGTTTTTCATCTGAAAAGAGTGGGACATAAGAGTAGTGTCCTACTGAATCGAGAATATTATCAGATATCATTTTTTCATGGATTGATTTAGCTTCATTTTCGATATTTTTGCTATTCGAATCGAAAAAGTTTAACTTTGACTTGTAATAAATAGCATAGCCGAAGTTTTGTTCATTTTTCCAGTATTCTGGTTTTATATATACTATTTCAAATTCATCTTCAGGAGTCGAAACAGTGATAGTATTCCTTGCTTTTGAATTTAGGTAATCAAATAAATCTGAAAACATAGAACCGTATTTAGGTTTGAAAAAATCACCAGTATGAATCAGTTTCATTGCCATTCTAACACGCATTATAGCTGGAATATATTTTCTTTGCTGACAGAGCACCACAGCATCTTTTAGCCAATCATCATAATTCTTTGAGGCGATTTTCTGATAGCCATCAGTTAGAGCTTTGAGAACTATGATGTCAGAGCCTTCAGAGTCATCTAGTACTAATGAAATAACAAATGTATGAGTTGTACTATCCTTCTCTACAGTGTATAGATAATTGTAAGATTCATTTTCATGCTGAAAACCTCGGTTATAGAAATAGCTACTATATTCAGATGAAAGACTCTCACCTTCATCATAGCCGTTTAGATGCATTGTAGCAAATAATTCTATGGTAGAATTATCAAACATATTTTTTAGATAATCAAAATAAGGCTTTTCGAGGAACGAAGGATTTTCTAGAGCTGATTCTGTGGCTGAAAAGGTCTTATATTCGTTATTTTTTATAGAATTTATTATTCTATTTGCTAAATTGTCTGCGGTATTCTTCCTATTTTCATCAAATTCCGTCATGTAAACTGGATCTTCGTACATTTTGAAATTTCCATAAAAATAATTAATAGAATCAGCTTTTTCAGCGTCAAATTTTTGTTCTATTTCATGTATATATTCAGACGCGGATGTTGATAATACATTTGAAGTACATGAACAAATAATTAATGCTAAAGAGAATGAAATTAGCGTAATAAGTTTTTTTGATTTAAGTTTAAACATTATGAGCCTCCCTTTTTATAATGTGATAATTAAACTTAGTATAGTTTAGCATGAAAATAAAGTGAGTTCAATTTATGATTTGAAAAGAGAAATCACTAAGGCAATCTTTCTAAAGTCAAATTCCAAGAATCTGCAAGTGGTGTAAATATTGATGAATCAACACATGGCATAATTTCTACAGGATTATTGTCTATATTTATTTTATAAGGTCTATTCATTTCTTCAATGGGCTTTGCATTTTTTATATTATTATCATTCAAAAACAACACATC
>JAOAQY010000153.1 GCA_025210965.1 Tissierellales bacterium | reverse complement strand
CAAATTTTTAATTTTTTTCATTTAGCACCTCTCTTTCTATCAACAAAAGGAACATGCAGATATGGACTAGTATCGTCTTCTCTACCATATACCCATATTATAGCACAAAACAAAAAAGACAAGTTCTCACTTGTCTTTAATCTTTATCCATCCAAACTATGTTCGAATAGCTATTTTTCGAGTTTACATCTGTGAGGTCTTCGTATATTTTCATGTCTAACTCTGCGCCATCTTCTAATATGAAGTCGTCTACAACGCTGACTGCTAGAGCTTTGGTATAGCTTGTATCTGAAAATTCTACACTCCTTGCTATGATGTCGTTTACGTTTAGTCTTGTCGTTCCACCGATTACCACATCTGCACCTGAGTCGTTTATGTTTCTTATTTCCTCAAAGTGTAGTCTAGCTCCCTCGTCTGACAAAAAGTTTTGAACATATAGATTTTTTCCCTCGATTTCTATGTCTTTTGGGTTTGGATCAAAAGCTGTATCTAGCCCAACATTGAATTCTGTGTTTGCAAATATTCTATTGTAATTTACTAGTTTTGATTGGTTCTCTACATTTATGACTGGTGCTACTAGGTCATTTGCTATTATAGCAGTTGAATCTCCCTCTACGTCAAGTGATGATGTTGATTTCATGTATCTAGAATTGAATGTAGCATCGTCTATTTTTATGCCACCTCTAGCTGCAAAGCTTCCCTTTGTCTCATCATTTCCAAGATGGTCTAGGTATGAATGGTTTATAGTCACTACATCTGTCGTCGTGCTAACTCTATTTACATTTACATCTCCGTGATATAAGAATCTAGCTCCGCGAATTGTAAGTGTTCCATTTGTAAATAGGTCTCCATCTAACTCTAATGTGTCTTCTGCATCTATATTTCCATTTATGGCATCGCTGCTTCCTTGAATTTGTATATTGCCAACTACTTTTAGATCTCCATCTATATTTCCATTCATCTCTGTGAAGTTTGCAGTTCCACTTGATTCTAAATCGCTTTTTAAATCTATATTTGAGTCGGTCATGGATATATTTCCCGATAGATACACCGGAACTTCTGAAACCATTTCACTTTTCGTCATGCTTAGGTTTCCATCTATTTTTAGCGTTCCTGCATTTTGCTGGTATTTAGATGGTGTATCTGTACTTGATGTTATTTGAAGGCTAGATGTGGATATGTCGCCATCTGACACTATGAGTGTGGCTCCGTTTTCTACTATGAGGTCTCCTCCAAATGTTCTCTTCTTCAAGTCTATATCTGCTATTGTAAGTGTTCCATTTCCTGTTACCCTCAGATCTGATGCAGTTAAATCATTTAGTGCCAGTGACTCCCCATTATTTAAATTTATCCTCACTCTCCGCTTTCGGTGATTTATCCTTCCATTGCTCGGCCAATTAGATGATGAGTACGTATTTAGTGTATATGGCGTATTTCCAGATTCTTCATCATACGTTACTGTCGTCATAGTTGTAGCAACTGGTAAAGCCGTCATCGGTTCTGCTGGTGTATCTCCTGAATCTCCAAATACTGCATATCCAGATGGTATCATAGGAAAACCATCTGGGTATCCAAATGTATTTGTGTACCTAAATGTAATTATATTTTTTGATACTCTAATTTTTACATTTCTAGGGTAGTTTCCTATGGAATTGTCCCCTCTTTTTATTTCGTTTCCTATAATTGTTCCCGGTACTGGGTCATTTAGTGCTCCATCAAATATATTTACATAGGTTGGATACGACGTGTATACTCCATCAAATGTAAGTCTTCCTGGAGATGCATCTGTCCCAGCTCTCAGCATGACGCTATTGTCTGTATATAACGATCCCATACTTATAGTCTGATTATTTGATTGTATCGTAGCTGGTGAGTGTGTGTATGTGCTTCCATTTAGCTCTGCCCCTCCATTTATGCTAAATGTCTCTCCATCTGCCATAGCTGGGTAATGTGCTATGTCTGCTACCATTTTGGGGCCTGTTGCATTTCCATTGCTTCTTATGGTTACATCTCCATTTTTGACGTAAGCTATACCATATCTATTTACATCTATAAGCTGTACCAGTGCGAGTCCTTTACCTCGTTTGTGATGCCCTGTTGATTCTATAAGTATTTGCCTGCCGTTTTTTGTGATTATAGCTTCGAATCGTCCTCCCGCAATCTCTCCTGTCACTGTGTAGGGATTGCCCTTTTGAACAGAGGTCTCTGGATCTGCTCCTAGAGGAACGTCTTCAAATATAGTATTTAGCTGAGTGTTGTCTAAAAGTGCATACTGGTCTATTATGGTCTCAGCTCCTGCTTTTGCTATCAGGTATGCTTGGTTTTGTTCGTGAAATATAATTGATTCTTTGACATTCATGAGACTCAATCCATATAGACTACTTGCAAATAGTGTTAGTAGCAATAGTAAAAATAGTACCATTAGCATGGTTGAACCCTGACGTTTTTTCATTTTATAATTTTTATTCATCGAGCATCCTCCCATCAACTATCTTGCAAATCAGAGTTATCATAAGGTGGCTCATAAGCACTGCCATCATCAGCGTCTCTTTCGCCCATTTTGTGATATTCGTAGCTGTCATAGGTACTTACGAAGTAAACGTATCCTTTCGAAAAGTTTATATAGTCTATGCTGTCAGGGTCGGTTATATAGGCTTCTAGCTCTGCTTTGTGGGCTGCGCTATTCGTTCCTTCTTGAAAAAAGTCCACTATGTCTCTTTCAAATGATGAAAATGTGGCATGAGAACCACCACTTTTGTATGCAAAGTTGTGATAACCATCATAGTACATTGCTACTTGAGCTCCTAGTATCCCTGCTTTAAATGCTTTTGTCTCTTCTGTTTTGGCTCCTGACATGAAATATGTCTTCGGCACATCGTAGTTTTTTGAATAATACAGTATCTCACTATCTAATTCGAAGTTTCCATCGCCTTCAAGTCTTGAGTCTTCTATGTTGTTTAGTAATACCGATGAGCTGAGTTTAGACTCTGCGCCTTTATATTCTCCTACTATGGTGTAGTTTATAATTTCCCCTGCCGCCGTACTGTCTAGGTCTATGCTAGCTGATTTTATCTCTATACTTTCGTTTAGTTTCGTACTGCTATCTACTCTCCAAATTTCTAGGTTGTTTGAGCTTAGCTTTATATAGTTTTCCCCGTAAGCGTTTGATATTATGGTGGAATTTTTTAATTCTTCTGCAAGTGCAAATGCTATCTGATTTAGTTCTGAATCTATTATGACCTTTTTTTGTCCTACATCAAATTGTTTTTCGCCTGTAAACAAAAGGGCATATCCTACTACCATCACTAAAGAGCCAATTGCCAATGCGAGTACGAGCTCTATAAGAGTAAGTCCCGTTTTATTCTTATTTGATTTTGTTGTCTCGATTGCAATCACCCCTTTTTAATCTATTATTTGCCATGTGGTGCTATTTGTAGTCCATGTCTTGCCATCTACGCTTATAGTTCCTATGTTTGCATCTCTTGAGAATGTATAACTGCCATTGCTAAATACGAATCTCATTGTGGTTATCTGGTCTGAGTTTATTTTTGCCCAGTATTTGTATTCGTTATATGCTTCTAGTCTAGGCCACAAAAACGGTATGCTAGCTGTCCCACTTATGGTGTCTCCATAGTGGTTGTAGTTTGTTACCCATATGGTTGTAATTCTATTGTTGTTTGATGAAAGTCTGACGTTTACCGGTTGTCTAACCACGTACTCTATTTTGTTTACTCTACCATTTTCTACTTCTACCAATCCTCTAAATCCGGCATTTCCATCGTCAAAATTATTTCGCTCATCCCCTGTCTCACCAAGTAGTGTATCCGAGTCAAAAAGATATGTTTCGTTAGAATTTGTCGTTATTGTTTCACAAATTATACTTCCGCCTGTGGAGTCTCTATTGTATACTTTCATATTTGCTGAATTTCCCCACAAATTGTTGCTCACATTGCTGACTATTTGAGAAAATTCTCCTGTCTGAGTGTCATTTCTATGTCTTATCTGGTAGGCACCTCTGCTTCCATCACTGCCAAGGTATGAACTATATCTGTAATACGCTTTGTACTGATCTGTTGGAAACATGACTACGTATTCTTCTTTGCCGTAATCTAGTGGCAATATAAAAAATGCATTTCCGCTTTCATTTGTTGTTTGTGTGGCAACAAGTTCATGTCTGAGCCCAGAGCTTCTATCTCTTTTGTAAAGTCCTACCTTTACGCCTTGTACTCCATCTCCTATGAAGTTGCTTGTAGTATCTATCACTCTCACAGGAACACTGAGTGCTTTTGATCGTATAAATGTGCTCATAAAAAGGCTTCCGTCACTTTTTCTACTCACATCTACTTTCATTCCCTCTTCTGGAATCAGCCCTTTATCAACTGCGTCTTGATACCCATCTTCTCCCTCGTAGTATATTGTAGTGCCATCAACCACGTAGTGAGTTATGCTTTTTGTCAGTTCTAGACCTGAATCGTCTGGAACGTCGTAGTTTGGATTTATCCTCACGTTTGATATTATTTGCTGAGAAGTATAGTCTGCTTTTACTAGTTCGGATGCTTGATTGAGTTTTTTAAATGATTCTCCAAACCACGGGAGTACACTCACTGTAAGAAGTCCTAATAGTGCAAGTGCTAGTATTACTTCTATAAGTGTAAATCCCCTCTTTCTCTTTTTATTTATCTCATTCATAGACCCGGCCTCTCTTTCTACATCCAAGTTTATCTATTTTTTCATATTTACCCAGTATCCATTCTGTTAAGTCTATTTTATCACATCGGACCGCGTTTTTGCTATTATCTATTCTTTTTTTGAATATATGTGCTAATGATTTGCAATAAAAGACAGAAATATAAAAATAGAGTTCAAAATTTCGTTGATAATTCAATGAAATCTTGGACTCTATTTTTGATTTTATTTCTCTATTTCGCTTTTATCTTTATTTTAAAATTTGAATCTCTATCTTATCCTCTGGATTTATTGGGGTTGTATCTAAATCATTGCTTCCGACATGAAATGTTATGTTCTTCTCTTTATTTAGCAAGAATACAAAGTCACCATCTTCATTTTTTGTCAATCTAAATTCGCCATTTGTCAGTTTCTTGTACTCGTTCTTTTTTGGATCTTTATAGTAAATCGCATCTGTTGTTCCATCATCTATAGTCGTCCACTCTCCTGGTATTTCTATACTATAAAACCATTTGTGTCTTCTGTGACCTGTCTCAGAGTTGTCTTTTGTCCAGAGACCAGACTTTGGTCTTTTTCCGTTTTGCTCAAACATTAGCAATTGACCGTGATCTCCAAATTTTTGACCTGTCGGTTGCCAAGATCTCGTATGCCATGAGTATTTGTACCAAGAACCATATCTCCAATTTCCAAATTTGATTCTATTTTCTTTGCCCCAATTATAGCCATTATTAGGATTTTCCTCTATGAGTTCATCCCATAATCCATTTACGTCATCACCTAGTATCCCTTTTTCTATTTTTAATTTGTAGCAATTGCTATTGCCTGTTCCAAGCGGCCTAATCTCAGAAATTCCATCGATTCTAGAATAGTCGTTGTAATATTTATTTGTCACACGACTTTCAAACAAGATTGAATCATCTTTATCGCAGAGTTCTAGTGCTAATTTGGGACCTATATTAAAACTCATTCTTATCGGCTCATACATCCAATACTCTACATAGGTCGTACATCCTTTTTTAACACTAAATTCATCGCCTATTTTATCAGGGCTTGAAGCTGAAATCTTGTATTTTCCTTGGTTCAAATCTATTTTATATCTCCCCATAGGAGGGTCTAGATACAATATCTTTCCTAGAGCATCGGTTTCTTTGACTTCTGTAGTGTGATTCAATATATTTTCAAGTGTAACTCTCTGACCTACTATCCAGTCCATTGACTTGTTTGGCTCTTGCCATTCGTTTTTTATTCTGACAAATATAGTGGTGTCATCTCCATTGTTGCTGATATATGTCTCAGCTCGGTCTAGAGTTTCACCACTGCTTACATCTCTTGCAATTATTTGCATCTGAAGATATCCGTAGTTTCCATCTCCTATCAAGTCATCTTTTTCGAATTCTATTTTGGTTACTATTTCATAGCTTTCATCATCTGACAATCTCTTATAATCAAATGCGCCGTCATTTATAATTTCTTTGTAGTTTTTCGATCTATATGATTCTATTTCTTTTATTATATTTTCGTGTATTTCCTGTCTTCTTTTGTTTTCTTTATTTACTTTCATTGTCGTAGAAAACAATGGAAATACTCCAGCTACAACAATAGCTAATAGCGCTATGCTTATTATTATCTCTATTAGTGTGACACCTTTTCTATTCTTCAATGACATAATATATCTCCCCATCAATTTCGCTCTCTCTCGTATTTTATCTCCCAAGGTGCATTTATAGGTTGTATAAAATGAGGTGGCGTAGTTGATTGTAATCTGTCATCATAGCTATATCTTTTGTCAAAACCTGATTGCTTTATGACTCCCACAAAACCCCTCTCGTGGTTTATCAATGCTCCATGTAGGTTTAAATAGCCTTTTCTATTGTAGTCATTACTGTCTTTATACAGTTCAAATCCAAATTGTCTGCCAGCGTATATAGCCGCATTTACTGTAATTCCATCACTTCCATAATTTTCTTTTATGTTTGTATCTAGTGAGAATCCTCCTCTATTTTCAGCTCTATAGTGATTTATTAGCACATCATAGTTTGCTATCAATCCTAGCAAGCTCTTTTGCTTTTCCATGTAGTTTATATCACCATTTATGTATATGTTATTTTCAGATACTATGGTGAGACGTCCATCTAAATCTCCTTTTACAAATACATTCGCCTGTTGATTTTTTGTTACTATTTGCCCTGCATTTGAATCGTTAGCTACTTCTCCAAATCCCCATTTTTTCTCTATATACTTCGCTTTCAAGTTTTGATAGTTTCTAGAATCTCTTCTTGGGTCGATTTGAGAATTTGCTATATCATAATTTATTCGCTTTCCATCTCTCATTGCAGGTGCTATATCATTTTTAATATATATAACACCATTTTCTGGAAAATTCTTTGGTCCTTGTTCATCGCTCCACGCTAATAAAAATACGTCATCAAAATACTGATGTTTTTTGGATTGTAGTTGCTGCACAAAATACTTTTTGGGATGATTTTTATCAAATCTAATTCTTATGTTTCCAGTGTACAAATGGTCTGGCTCTACTATATCTTTTATGCTCTCTACTGTCTTTGGAAATTCTATGGTTGGAACTTTGGTTACTCCTCCTAAAAACACATCTGGTCTCGATGTCCCTGGATTTGATATTTCATATGTTTGGTATCTTCTTCCATTCCATTTTCTTCCCTTTATAGCTCCGCTATAAGTAACGGGTCCATAAAATTTCGGAGTTTCTTGTATATAAAGATCTCCATTTGTGTGAAAAGGCCCTTTAAAACTCTCTCCATTTGCCCACCAAATTTCATCTTCATGATCAGATAAATACGCAAGTTCTGTAAATTGTTTTCTGGCAAATTTTGTCTCTAATTTTCGCTTTACACTACAGGGGACTTGTATGTTTTCATATGATCCATCTTTTTTCTTGTATCTGATATCTATCAATTGTCCATTCTTGGTGTCTTTCTCATAGTATGTGGTAATTATAGTTATAGCTGGCTGAGTATTTTTTCTTATGGCTTCCTCTTCTGTTATGGTTTTTTTCTTGTCTATGATTACACTATAATATCCATTGTCGTAAGCGTAGTAATTTGGCTCATACTCAAAATCTCCATCGTCATTTTTCGTTATGCTTTTTATGAATATGTTTTTATCATCTGATATAGGATATGCTTCTCCCCTTCTGATAACTCCATTTGCTATAGCTTGATCTACTTCATTGTCCATTTTGTAAGTGCTCTCATAATATTCTTCATTTAGGTTTAGAAAAAATTGATATCTATGTATCGCTGCTTCTGCATGAACAAAATCAGTTTCTACCTCGAAGGCTTGACGCTCGAGTTTTATCCCATAAACAGAACTACTAAGTACTGCTATTCCAAGTGTTGATAGCATGACTAGTAGAAATAGTACATATATTATTCCTCCGCCATCTCTCGATTTTGATCCAATCATTTTCATATCATCAGCGCCCCCTAACTGTTATGGTTTCATCCACTATTTTGTCCACATATTTACCTACCATATCGAAATTAAAGTTCACCATGTAGTAATTAGCTGTTTTTATGCTTATCATATCTGCTATAGCTTCGTTTTCTATAGGCTTTATTTCTTCTACTAGTACTTCTGTATTTCCATTTTCATTTATTCTAATGAGCTTATATCTGTTTATTTTTTCAACTAGTGGTATCAATTTGTATGTTATTTGAACTAAATCTGGTGAGTCCGAATCTCTAGAATAAGCATATGTCTGTATATTGAGTATTTGTTCTCTCATCTTTCCATTCGGCCATTCGGAATTTTCTACTTCATTCAATATCAATTCTATGAGACCATTCCCAGATTGTCTGAGCTCTTGACTTATTCTCATTTTCAATAATTCGCTCTTTTCATTTAATTCGATTAGTTCATCATTCACTTGATATGATTTCACTCCTGATTTATAAATACTTCCCCCTGCTATAAATACTAAACTTATAAGTGATAGTGCAACTATTAACTCTATCAATGTAAATCCATTTTTGCCAATATATTTTGTTTCTTTCATAATCATACTCCATAATCTATTATTTTCTGTGTTTGTAATCAATACATAACAGAATCAAATCATTCTTTAAACAATCTTTATATGAACGCCTAAACGTTTACATTCATTCATTTTTTATATCTGATTTATTCTACCATATTTGATGCTCTTAGAGTCATTTTGTTTTCATATTTATATTTTCTTCATCGTGTTCAATATTTATCATAAAAAATTTTTATAAAAAAAGTTAACAAAGTACATTGAAAAATATGGAATAAAATGACATAATTGTATGTAATTAATTTTTAATTCATTTCGACAACATATGATTCGATGCGGGGGTCGATTTTAATGTGCTATCGAAAATTCAAGGAGGAGTATTTCAATGAAAAAAGTTTTGATGTATTTAGTACCAATAGCACTAATTTGCGCTGTGCT
>JAOAQY010000152.1 GCA_025210965.1 Tissierellales bacterium | reverse complement strand
CTGTGTAATGTAACCATTCGCCATTTGCGAAATCTACACGGATATGATCTCTTTGCTCTTTTACTTTCACTGCTTGCCAGTTTGCTTTTTCTGACTCGCCTAAAGCTAATTGATGCTTGGCGTATGTTTCATCGAATACTTTTTTTGCTAGTTGTGATAATTTTGAGTAGCCTTTGATTGTGGTTTTCATTTTAAGTCCTCCTTTAGTCCAATATTATCGTACTCTGTAGCCAAAAAAAATATCATCTGGCTTCATATTAAAAAACAAGGCAATTTTAACTGCCATTTCATAAGTTAATCTAATATTTCCTCTTGATAATTCAGACATATACTGTCTTGATTTTCCTATGTTTTTTCCAAGTTCTGCTAATGTTACGTTGTTTCTATTACAAATATCCTTTATCGCTTTATGAAACATAAGCTCACCTCCTCAATGTCCAGCTTTTTCGTACCTTTTGATTATATCTTAGTACAATTTTTCCGTACTGTCAAGAAATTTAGTACGACTTTTTTGGTTTTTTTTATATTTTCTTTATTGTCCAGCATTTTTGTACTATAATTTAGATGGAGGAGATGCTTGTGAATAAAACATTTGGCGATATTTTAAGAACAGAGAGAAAGGCAAAAGAACTATCTCAAATTGAACTTGGAAAACTTTTGAATTTATCAAAACAAACTATTTCAGGATATGAAAATAATAGTAGTTTTCCATCACAAGAAACTTTATTAAAATTATCTGATATTTTTAGCGTATCTACTGATTATTTGTTAGGAAAATCAGACGAGCGCAATCCTAGCAAATCTTCTGATGAAATTGTCACAAAAGCATTTTCTTTAAAAGAAGGTGTTACTGAATTACCTCAAGAGGCTTTGGATCAGATTGATGAGTATATTCGACTTTTGAAGTTGAAGTATAAGGATAAGAAATAGCGACGGTGCGATGTCGCTTTTTTTGGAGGGTTTGGTAATCGGTGTTACATAGTTAAAAAGCAATGATGAAGTTGGTTTTATCGTTGTTGTTTATAATTAATTTTTATTAAATATTATTTTTAGATTTGGAGAGATTTTATGGCTTTACCTAAAAAAAACAAATCAAACATAAGCAATTCAAGTTTTATAACCTGCAAAAAACTTTTTGAAGAATTAGATTGGGACATAGCAGATAATGAATCTTCTTTATTCCAAAAATTTCTTAAAAGATATGACAAGCTTGAAACTAAAGAACAAAAAGATGTTTTCTTAGACTTGACTAGAAAATATACAATTGTAGAATTAGAAGATTATTTGCCTTTACTGAAAAACATTCTTATATCAAAATATTTCAAAGAAAATACTGATAGACAAAGTATATTGTTATTTCCACTTATCCCTGCAAAGGCTATTCAAGACATAAAAAGTTCATCATTTTTAATTTATTTATTTTTTCATTATTCTTTTTTGCACAATGACATCCTCAATAAAAAAAAATTTTCAGTAATATGCAACTATCAAAAACTATTTATAGAAGCTAATCATAAAAATCATAAAAATCTATTACTAATTGATGACTATATTGGTAGTGGTCAGACAGCTATTGAATCTCTAGAAAATATCTTTCAAGTTGTCGATTCTAAAAATCATAGTTTTACTAAGATTACTATTCTTTGTCTATATATAAATGAACTTGGACTTAAAAAACTACATGAATATATCAATTCTAATAATCTAGAAGTTGATATTATTTATTATAAAAAAACGAAGTACAGCATTGGTGGATGCGAAAATATTCTTGAGAACATAAATTTAAAAGAACCTTATAATGGACATGGAGGATGCGGTGATTTAATAACCTTAATAAGAACACCTAATAATACTATTCCTTTATTCCACAAATTTATACCAAAAAATCCAGCACCATTTCATAGAAATAGTAAATAGGAGTGATATCATGGATATAGATTACTATTATTTTTTGCTTTGTACCCAAAAAAACATTTCATACAGTTACTTAACCGACGGATATGGTTTATCAATCAGCAAACTTAATACAATAATCGATTTTTGTCAAAAGCAAAATTATATTAAAAATGACTATGAAAATTACCCTGTCATAACCAAAAATGGTATTGATTATATGAATGAATTGTCTAGAAATTTAAAATTAAGGGGTTGCAAAAAATATATAATCCCGTATAATATATATCGTAGTGAAAAATCTGAAAATGACATATATATTCCTGAAAATTTTATCTAGACAACATAATATATAAACTAATATGTATTATAGTATTTAGATTCTAAATGCAATTACATTATCTAGCATTTCAAGCACCTTAGATAAGAATCATCTCCGCTAAGGCTACGAAGATTCTTATCTAAAGAAATTATTAAAAGATATAGATTTCATAGCAAACGCTTTCCAAGCGTTTGCTGGTATTTTTTGTAGATAAATTTTCAAAAAGGAGTTTTAATATGTCTTTTCAGATTGAACTATATAACGAATCATTTCAAGACTATGCACTTAAATTTTATAATAAAGCCTCTTTAATGGATCTCTCCGAAGAATATATTTTAGAATGCTTAGAATATTCTCATAAGCTTAATTCAGCCAACTTACCCATCATATATGATGGCTTTCACTTTTCACAACTAGTTGGAATTGAATCCAGCTACGTATATACTATTTCAAACTCATCTCACGATTTCTATAGATATTATGATATAAAAAAGAAAAATGGAAAAACCAGAAAAATTGCAGAACCATTTGAATTGTTAAAAGAAATTCAAAAATGGATTTTAAATGAAATTTTACTAAATATTGAAACTAGTAAATACTCAAAAGCTTATAAAAAAAATTTCTCAATAAAAGACAATGCTAGGTTTCATCAAAATCAAAATGTAGTGATATGCATGGATATAAAAAGTTATTTTCCTAGTATCAAGATTTCAAAAGTTTTTAATTTTTTTAGAGAACTAGGTTATAATGAAGCAGTCGCTACTCTACTTTCAGAATTATGTTGCCTTAATGGATCTTTGCCTCAAGGAGCTCCAACTAGCCCTTGCTTATCTAATTTATTAAGCATTAAACTAGATGATGAGCTAGCTAATTTAGCCGAATTATTATCTACTGATGGTCAGCGTGTTAGGTATTCTAGGTATTCAGATGATATCACTTTCTCTGGAAATAATATTAATCCTTCAAAATTAATACCATGGGCATATGATATATTGAGAAATAATGGTTTTCAACCAAATTTGGATAAAACTAGAGTATTACGTCAAAATACTTGTCAAATGGTTACTGGCATAGTTGTTAACAAGAAAATGCAAGTTTCAAAACGAAAAAGATTAAAATTGAGACAACAACTATATTACATAAATAAATTTGGTCTATTAAATCATATGGCAAATGCAGATATTGATATGCCGCCTAAAAAATATCTTCAAAGTCTTTTGGGACAAGTTAATTTTGTATGTTTCTTGAATCCAAAGGATTCTACTTTTAAACATTATAGTAAATATTTAAAAATACTTTTGAAAAATTTTAGATACTAAATCTGCTAAAAACAGCCTTGACCCAAACGTACGTTCGATGTATAATGAACTAAAGTTATATTCCTTCGCCACTATTACACATAGAAAGGAATGAATTATATTGAAAACTTTAGAGGAACTTGAATCATTAGTTGATTTTTACAATATTGATTTATCTATTGTACCCATGGATCCTTTGATTCATGGGTATTATTTACACGATACTGATGGCAGTTTCATTCTGATTAATACTTGCATTGAGGATACTCGTACATATAAATGTGTTTTGGCTGAAGAGATTGGTCATCATCTCACTACTGTTGGTGATATATTGCCACATGGCTACCCTAGTTCTTCTGCTGCATCTTCCAATGTGAATAGGCAAGAGTTGAAAGCGATGAGATGGGCTACTGAGTTTTTGATGCCAACGGATGAAGTTTTGTCTTTTATTTCTTCTCAGATAGGTTTATCAATGGATTCTTTGGCTAGTCATTTTGAAGTTGCTGAGTCGTTTGTCCTGGAGAAGTTTAGGTTTATGGCCAGGGAAAAGTTGTCGTGGGGATTGGATCAAGAGCGTGTTTTGGTTTTGTCAGGATTGCCATCGGCTTATATTGTTAATGTTTTTGGATAGAAAAAAGCAACTCAGATTTGAGTTGCTTTTCAATTGCTACCTCTTATATTATAATTATTAATTGCTTCTATGCATTTATCAATATTTTTCTTTAAATTTTTATACCTATCTTTTTCAATTCTGTTCCCACAACTTTTGAACTTAAACAAAATGGAATAAACACTTTCAATTTCTTCTGTTAGTTGACACTCTTCCTTCCACTCTATGAGCTTTAAGCATTTTAGGTTATCTGAAACACCCTCAGTATCAATATAGTTTATATATGAATCAATGTTTCTATCATAATTTTTTTCCAATATATCAAAAAGGCTATAGCCATTTCTTATGGTTCCCATTTCATTTCTATTTTTATTTAAATTTTCCATCAAAAAATAAATTGCACTATTATATTTAGGTAACTCTCTCTTAATTTTTTCATTTTTATCTAGTTTATATAAATACCAAGCAATTATGCTTGCACATTCAATTCCAATTAACGTAATCCAATAATAAATAAAATTCTCCATGCTTATGCTATCTGCATTTCTAATCTCGAATAAAAAAACTTTGATGCCTACAATATATCCAATTTCCATTAAAAGTTTCATCAAAATCATTATAACTATAGGGAAAAATAGAACTACTGCAAAAACCCCCAGTAAATACAACCATAAATAATTTTTACACATTCACTTGTATGCACCTGTTATATTTAATAGCGAATTTTTCTTTAAAAATATTTTTAACCTGCTCAACTTCTTTTGACGGAAAATAATCAGAACTAATAGAGAAACAATCTATCTTCCCAAAATCATCAATATCTATATTATAGTTTGAATTATTATCAACAAAACTAACATAATCACAAGATTCAGTAACTAGATAAGCTTTATTAAATATACTTTTTATTTCTTTTTTGATTGATTCAAATTCAAAATTAATCATTACAACATCCGGTGCCAACACAGTCCTCATCATTCCTTTCATCCTCCTTTTTTCCAGCATATTCAGCAAGGTTCGCTATTTTTTCAATACCTCTATTAAAATCATGATATTTCTGCTCTGTTATTGATTTAGACAAATAAATACTTTCTAAATCAGCATAAAGTGTTTTTGCTTTTTTTACTATCGTATCATTAATTTTTTCGTCGTTAAATTCAATATATTCTACTAGTTTTTTTGCATCTTTAATACTTTCTGCTAACTTCCTTATATCCATTAAATCTTTTTTTTCTTTCTCACATTTCTGATATTTTTCAACCCTAGCTCTAGCATTTATCAATGCTTTTTGATGAGGCATTTTACTTGTCCTCTGTTTCTTTCTCTATTTTTAAAATTTGCTCATAAACTCGTTCCCTCTTATCTTTATAGCTTTTAAGATCATCTGAATTAAAATCTATGCCATTAGCTTCAATCATGTTTCTAATCAAAGCATCAATGTGCGTTGACATATTAAGTAGTTCGCTAAGTTCCATTTCAATACGAAAATTCTCACCATCAGCACGAGCAATCTCCAATATTTGATTTCCCAACTCTTCTCTGAATGCGCTATCAATTGTCAATAATGAAAACGGATTGTTTTTTCTAAACGTTTTTACTACAATAGCTTGCTGATTTCTATATTTAAATTTATTAATCTCTTTAATCCATTTTTTCCCATAATCAGAATTTATATCTTCAGCCAAAATTAATTCACTAAAACTATGTTCTACTATATAATCAAATAACCCATATGTAATGTCCTCACCTAACATAGCCATCGAATGATTAATAGCCAATCCCATTATCAAACTTTTACTATAAATCACTTTCTCAGTAAATTCTAGAACTCCCTCAAGCATTTCAAACTTATTTTTATTTTCATCAATAGTTGATAATACTTCTTTAAAATCCGTGTATTGAATTTCTCTCATGTCTATCTCCCCTTTTGTCGGTATATCTAGGTTATAATAACAAATTTCATTTGTTATTATAACCTAGATATACCCACTTTGTCAATTTTTATCACATTTTCACACTATACGTACAACAAATGTGTAACTTTTTATAGCAAATTACACTTTTTGGCATTATAATTTCCTCTTCACTTATAATTCCCAATATGCTATAATTATATCGAACTTATGTTCGGTCGCAAGTGATAAGAAAGGAGATTTTTATGGCTGGTTATTTAAGAAAAAGGGGTAATAAATGGTATTATTCTTTTGAAGCTGCCAATGTAAATGGCAAAAGAATTCGTGTTGAACGTGTCGGTGGATCTACAAAAAAGGAGGCAGAGCGTTCTCTCAATGCAGCACTCCATGAGTACCACAATTCAGGTTTACTGTTCGAACCATCTGAGGTTTCGGTATCTGATTATCTTCATTATTGGATTGACAACTACGCTAAAGTCAATTGTAAACCAAATACTATAATTAGTTACTCTCGTATTGTAGATAAACATCTCATTCCGGCTTTAGGTTTCTACAAGTTAAAATCGTTGACTCCTGCTACTCTTCAGGAATTGATTAATAAAAAGTATCTAACGGGGATAAGTAAGAACTATCTTGGAAATATCTTTGCTGTTCTAAATTCTGCACTAAAGTATGCTGTCTATCCTTGTTCTTTTATACGAGATAATCCTATGCAATATGTTTCTATGCCTCGCTATGAACATAGTAAAATAGTTGAAAATAAGAAGATGATATCCATAGATACTTTTAATACTATAATCGAAAGGTTTCCTGTTGGAACTACTTTTCATATAATGCTTATGATAGGATTTTATACTGGATGTCGAATAGGTGAAGTATGTAGTTTGACATGGGATGATGTAGATTTCGTAAATAGAACGATTGATATAAATACTAGTCTTTTGAAAATCAATAAAAACTGGTATTTTGGCTCTACAAAGACTAAATCTTCTGTGAGGACTATTACTATTGGTAATACTCTAATCAATGCTCTAAAGGAACAAAAGGCGTGGCAAGATGAAAATAGAAAAGTATACGGTCCACATTATATAGAACAATATGAGTTTAAAGAAGTTGATGGTGATAATATTCTTAGACGAATTCG